>JAQCKL010000123.1 GCA_027592485.1 Cyanobacteriota bacterium | reverse complement strand
GGCGATCCTTGGAGTTGGCCTCACCCTGTCAAGTCAATGGGTTGGGGAATTGAGCATTATAGTCAATTTGTTTTTCGTTGGTTTTCTTCTCCACAAAAGCAAAATATCGCAGGAATCTTACTGGGGATAGGATTTCCCCTGCTTAGTGCTGTTCTTAGCGCCTCCTTCGTTATTGCCAGTGGGCTCCTTTCTCCAATTCTAGGCTTTGGCATCGCCATAATTTTAATCGCCAGTTGTTGGGCTGCAAGAAGCCTAAGGGACGCTGCTGAGGATGTTGTAAACCCTCTTGGGGATGGAGATATAGATACAGCCAGAGAAAAACTTAAGCACTATGTTGGCCGGGATACGGCCAACTTATCGGAGGCAGGGATTTTGAGGGCTCTCCTGGAGAGCATCAGCGAAAATGCTACTGATGGAGTTTTTGCTCCTTTGTTTTACAGCTTGTTAGGTTTATCGATTTCGCCTGCCTGGGGAGTTGCGTTGGCGTTTGCATATAAATGTTTGAGCACCTTAGATTCAATGGTGGGATACCGCACCGCTCCTTACACTTACTTAGGTCGGTTTAGTGCTCGCTTAGAAGATATTGCAACTTGGCTACCCTGCAGATTAACGGTCCTTACAATAGCGATCCTTAGCGGCCATTTTCAGAAGGTTTTACGGGTTTGCCAGCGAGATGCTCCTGCCGATCCGAGCCCTAACTCTGGGTGGAGTGAATGTGCTTATGCAGTTGCACTGGCGGTACAGTTAGGAGGCTTCAATTACTACCAAGGGCAGCCTAGATATAAGCCCTTATTAGCAGATGATTTAGAGCCGATTACGATTGATAAGGTGACTTTGGCACTACGCTTAACACGTCATGGCTTCCTACTATGGCTGGGCTTGGGTTGGATCGGACTAACCTGGCGATATCATTTACACTGTGGATAGAATTTATTCTCTTAAGGATCGGCCTTGAGCCATGTCCAATATCGTTGAGATTTTGTCGGCAGATGAGTTGCGCCGCACGATTAACAGGCTCTCTTCAGAAATTGTTGAGCGGACTACTCGGATTGAAACGTTAGCGCTCCTTGGTATTTATACTCGTGGCGTCACCTTAGCCAAACTTGTCGCAGCCCAAATTCAACGTTTAGAGAACTATTCCGTTCCCCTTGGAGCGCTTGACATCACCCTCTATCGCGATGATCTTGACAGCATTGGGATTCGGACGCCGGCTAGAACAGAGATATCATTTGACCTATCTAATAAAGTCGTTGTTTTAGTTGATGATGTCATTTATAGCGGCAGGACAATTAGAGCTGCTTTAAATGCAGTAAATGACTATGGCCGCCCTGAAACCGTAAGGTTAGCAGTGTTGATTGATAGGGGACACCGTCAGTTACCGATTCATCCTGACTTTATTGGCAAAGATTTACCAACATCGCGAGAAGAGGCCGTTAAAGTTTATTTCCAGGAGACAGACGGACAAGATGTTGTTCATCTGCTGCAGCGCGATCGCCCTAATTGATATCGTTAGCATTTGATTTTAATGCGTATGGGCAATGGCTGTCTTTTGAAATGAAATTTAGCCCTGTATAGCAAAACTCCTTAGGGTGTAAACCCTAAGGAGTTTTGGACGGCTTACTTAGCTACGTAACAGCTAGCCAAATCGACTCGAAGTCGAGGCAATGAGGAAGGCTGCATAAGTCAGGATAAAGCCGACCGTAAAGTGAGCTAAGCCCACCACACGAGCTTGCACAATGGATAGTGCAACAGGCTTATCTTTCCAGCGTACCAAGTTCGCCAAAGGTGTGCGCTCATGAGCCCAAACAATGGTCTCGATCAATTCTTGCCAGTAACCCCGCCAAGAGATCAAGAACATGAACCCAGTTGCCCAAATCAGGTGAGCAAACAGGAACATCCACGCCCAAACGGACAGGTTATTCATCCCGTAGGGATTGTAGCCGTTGATTAACTGAGAGGAATTCAGCCACAGGTAGTCGCGGAACCAACCCATCAGGTGGGTTGAGCTCTCGTTAAATTGGGCAACGTTACCTGACCATACGGCTAGATGCTTCCAGTGCCAGTAGAAAGTCAACCAGGCAACGGTGTTCAGCATCCAGAACATGGCTAGGTAGAATGCATCCCAAGCGGAGATGTCACAAGTACCACCACGACCAGGACCATCACAAGGGAAGCTATAGCCAAAGTCCTTTTTATCGGGCATTAGCTTAGAGCCACGAGCATCCAGAGCACCCTTGACCAAAATCAGGGTGGTGGTATGCAAGCCCAGAGCGATCGCATGGTGAACTAAGAAGTCACCAGGGCCAATGGTCAAGAACAGTGAATTAGTACCGCTGTTGATAGCGTCTAACCAGCCGGGCAACCACACATTCGCCTCGTTAGGCCAAGCGGTATAGGCAATACTGTCAGGATTAGACAACAAGGTGTCGAAACCATAGAGCATCTTGCCAGATGCAGCTTGAACCCACTGAGCAAAGACAGGCTCAACTAGGATCTGCTTCTCAGGGGTACCAAAAGCCATCACAACGTCATTGTGAACGTATAGGCCCAAAGTATGGAAACCCAAGAAAAGAGAAACCCAGCTCAGGTGAGAGATGATTGCTTCCTTATGCTCTAGAACACGATCTAAAACATTGTTCTTGTTAGCAACCGGATCGTAATCACGGATCAAGAAGATCGCACCGTGAGCAAAAGCCCCCACCATGATGAAGCCAGCAATGTACTGGTGATGGGTATAAAGCGCCGCCTGAGTGGTGTAGTCCTTAGCGATAAAGGCATAGGACGGCAAAGCGTACATGTGCTGAGCCACCAGAGAGGTGATTACCCCTAGACTTGCCAGAGCCAAAGCCAACTGGAAGTGAAGGGAATTATTCAGCGTTTCATATAGCCCTGTGTGGCCTGCACCTAAATCACCAGGAGTACCAGAAGGAGGGTTATGGGCATTCAGGATCTCTTTAATGCTGTGACCAATACCGAAGTTAGTCCGGTACATGTGGCCAGCCACAATAAAGATGACTGCGATCGCCAAATGGTGATGAGCAATATCCGTCAGCCAAAGTGCCTCCGTCTGGGGGTGAAAACCGCCCAAGAAGGTCAAAATCGCGGTGCCAGCACCTTGAGAGGTGCCAAAGATATGATCAGCCGTATCTGGGTTCTGAGCATACACACCCCAGTTACCGGTAAAAAAGGGCATTAACCCCGCCGGATGAGGCGGCGTAGACAGGAAATTATCCCAGCCGACATGCTGACCACGGGCCTCAGGAATCGCTACATGCACTAAGTGGCCGGTCCAAGCCAAAGAGCTCACCCCGAACAAACCAGCCAAATGGTGGTTCAGTCGAGACTCAGCATTTTTGAACCAAGACAAGCTAGGGCTGAACTTAGGCTGTAAATGTAGCCAACCTGCGAACAACAAAACCGCTGACAAAATCAACAACCCTACAGAACCAGCGTAGAGCTCTGTATTCGTGCGCATACCGATGGTGTACCACCAGTGGTACACGCCGGAATAGGCAATATTGACCGGGTTGGATGCACCAGCCTGGGTAAATGCGTCTACCGCAGACTGACCAAAGTGGGGGTCCCAAATCGCGTGGGCGATGGGACGGACGTTCAGAGGATCTTTGATCCACTGCTCGAAGTTACCTTGCCAAGCAACGTGGAAGAGGTTGCCAGAAGTCCACAGGAAAATGATCGCTAGATGGCCAAAGTGAGAGGCAAAAATCTTTTGGTAAAGATTCTCCTCAGTCATGCCATCGTGGCTTTCAAAGTCATGGGCTGTGGCAATCCCGTACCAGATTCGACGGGTTGTCGGATCTTGGGCCAGAGCTTGGCTAAATTTTGGGAATTTAGTCGCCATATGCTTCTATTAGGTCCTCCTGCTATCCGATTGACAGTATTCGAGCATGGAAGAATGCCCACGTCGTGGCAATTCCGCCCAGGAGGTAGTGAGCAACACCAACAGCACGTCCCTGAGTAATACTCAGAGCACGGGGCTGAATGGCAGGAGCCACTTTCAGCTTGTTGTGAGCCCAAACAATTGACTCAATCAGTTCTTGCCAGTAGCCGCGACCACTGAACAGGAACATCAGGCTGAATGCCCAAACAAAGTGAGCGCCCAAGAACATCAATCCGTAGGCTGACGTTGCCGAACCATAGGAATTGATCACTTGAGAGGCCTGAGCCCATAGGAAGTCACGCAGCCAACCATTAATAGTGATTGCACTGGTGGCAAAGTTGCCTCCCGTGATGTGCGACACAGCCCCATCCGGAGAAACCGTACCCCACACATCAGACTGCATTTTCCAACTGAAGTGGAAAATCACAATCGATAGGGAGTTGTACATCCAAAACAGCCCCAAGAAGACGTGATCCCAGCCAGAAACCTGACAGGTGCCGCCACGGCCTGGACCATCGCAAGGGAATCGGAAACCGAGTTCGCCCTTATCTGGCACCAAGCGAGAGCTGCGAGAGTACAAGACCCCTTTCAAAAGAATCAGTACAGTCACATGGATGGTGAACGCATGGATGTGATGCACCATAAAGTCAGCCGTACCCAATGTGATGGGCATCATGGCGACCTTACCGGCAACAGCAACGACATCTCCACCAAAAGCAGGGCTAACACCAGCTAATGCATTAGGTGCAGTCGCACCCGCTGCAGCAGCATGAAGTCCTTGAATCCACTGAGCAAATACGGGCTGCAGCTGAATTGCGGAATCTGAGAACATGTCTTGGGGACGCCCCAAAGCTCTCATGGTGTCGTTGTGAATGTATAGGCCAAAGCTATGGAAGCCTAGGAAAATACAAACCCAATTCAGGTGGGAAATGATGGCATCGCGCGAGCGAAGCATGCGATCTAGCGCGTTATCCATATTCACTGCCGGATCGTAGTCACGCACCATAAAGATGGCTGCATGGGCTGCTGCACCTACGATCAGAAAACCACCAATCCAAATGTGGTGGGTAAAGATACACAACTGAGTTGCATAGTCAGTGGCAATGTAAGGATAAGGCGGCATCGCATACATGTGATGCGCAACGATAATCGTCAAAGAACCTAAAATCGCCAGGTTCACAGCAAGCTGTGCGTGCCAGGAGGTTGTTAAGTTCTCGTAGAGACCATCGTGGCCTTTACCGCCAAACAGAAGTGGATCACCCTTATGACCTTCCAAGATCTCCTTCATGCTGTGACCAATACCCCAGTTGGTACGGTACATATGCCCAGCAATGATAAAGAGAACCGCTAGAGCCAGGTGGTGATGGGCCGTGTCAGAAAGCCAGAGGCCACCCGTCACAGGATTTAGACCACCCTTGAAAGTTAGGAAGTCGGCGTAAGCCGCCCAGTTCAGGGTAAAGAATGGCGTTAGACCTTGGGCAAAGCTGGGATACAGCTCGGCCATCAAGCTCTTATCCAAGATGAACTCATGGGGCAAGGGAATGTCTTGGGGGGACACGCCTGCATCAAGCAGAGCGTTGATAGGCAGAGACACATGAATCTGGTGCCCAGCCCAGCCCAAACAACCCAGACCTAGCAGACCTGCTAGGTGGTGATTCATCATGGATTCCACATTTTGGAACCACTCAAGCTTCGGAGCTTTCTTGTGATAGTGGAACCATCCTGCGAACAGCATCAGGCCAGCCATAACCAGACCGCCAATCGCGGTGCAGTATAGCTGGTAGCTGTTCGTAATTCCGGAAGCCCGCCACAGCTGGAAGAAACCAGAGGTGATCTGAATGCCGTGGAAGCCACCGCCGACATCGCCATTCAGAATCTCCTGGCCAAAGATGGGCCAAACGACCTGAGCACTGGGCTTGATGGCTGTTGGATTAGCCATCCAGGCTTCGTAGTTTGAAAACTTAGCGCCATGGAAATACATGCCGCTCAACCAGATGAAAACAACGGCCAGATGGCCGAAGTGCGCGCTAAAAATTTTGCGCGAAATATCTTCTAAGTCACTGGTATGACTATCGAAATCGTGAGCGTCGGCGTGGAGGTTCCAGATCCAAGTTGTGGTCTTGGGACCTCGAGCAAGGGTGCGATCAAAGTGACCCGGCTTAGCCCACTTCTCGAAAGAAGTAGGAACTGGATCAACATCGACGGACACCTTTACTCCTGCCTCCCGCTCGCGCGGGGTAGTTGTCATGGAGACTCTCCTCTCTAGACAAACGAGCAATTACAAAGAGTTGCAAACCGTATTTTAAAAGTTGCAATCTTCCGGGTTACTTAAAACCCTTGGATCACGCGAACTCCAGCCTACAGTTGCTCTTGAGCATTATAGTCTCCGATCTTGCGCCTCTTGGGAACAGGTTAACAATATTTCAAGGGCGGGAAATTCTTGCCCTGACTGGGTTACAGCAACACCTTGAGGGCAAAAAGTACACTCCAATGCCCGTTTGTTAACAATTCTCAATCTACTTGACGCCGCTAATTAAAGGGTTGACTGAGGATTCCGTGAAGTGATGTAAAGCTACGTAAAAAAACTTTTACAAGCATCGACGCCACAGTCTAGTTGTGATCCTGTTATGGGGTGTTTTGGGGCTAATGTTGACTGCAATTTATGTCATTCATTGGGATCATTGATTAATGAGGCGGCACAAACTTAAGGCTTCTCCATAGGTTCGGCAGATGATCTACATATAAATGGTCTCTGTATAGGTAGCGTGAATGATCTTTGGGGGTGGAGTTAACAACGTGATCAGAGAATTGGTTGGGGGTGGAGTGATGGGTTTAGTCAAATTCGTGCGGTCTCGGGTAGATGCTCGGGACTGGTGCCAACGGGCCAGGACTTTGATCCTGGTTATGTTGATCGCCATTGGTTTGGGGAGTTGTCATCGTCCTGAGATCAAAACTAGCCTGCTACTCAACGTTGCTGATGGCCCTCATCAAGCCCTCTCATTGCGGGGGAAGTTGAGTGAGGTCTCGCCGCCTGATACCCTTCAATCTCTCAAGCCCTTTTTAGAGGTTTATGAGCCTCAGGTTCAGATTGTTTTTCCCCGAGAAGGGGTGACTGTGGCGGAGCCAACCGTAGCGGTGCAGGTGCAGGTTCGGGATTTGCCCATTTATAAGGACCCCGATTTAGGGTTGGGGCCTCATTTTCATCTGGCTTTAGATGATCAACCGGGTCGAGATATCTATGAGGCCGATACCACGGTCTCTTTTGATAACCTTGCCCCTGGCACCCATACCCTGCGAGCCTTTGCCGCCCGACCCTGGCACGAATCCTTTAAGAACGAAGGGGCATTTGACCAAGTCACCTTTAATGTCTTTACGACATCCCCGAAAAATAATGCTGGGCAAAACACACCATTGCTGACCTACAGCCAACCTCAGGGTATTTATGGGGCAGAGCCGATTCTGCTAGATTTCTATCTCACGAATGTGCCCTTGCACGTGATCGCAACTAAGGATGAAGCCATCAGCGATTGGCGGATTCGCTGCACGGTGAATGGTGAGTCTTTTGTCTTCGATCGCTGGCAGCCCCTTTATTTGAAAGGATTTAACCCTGGACAGAATTGGGTGAAGCTAGAGCTGATTGATGAGACCGGCCAGTTATTCCCTGGGCCATTCAATAGTGCGATTGGGGTGGTGGAGTACCGTCCTGGGGAGGCTGATCCGTTGACTCAGCTTATACGGGGTGACATTCCCGTTGATATTGCCCGAGTCTTGGTCGACCCCAGCTACCAGCCCCCTGTGCCAGACATGCCCGAGGAGGATGCTATCCCTGAACTGACAATAGATGCCCAGGGCGATCAGATGAATGCACCGGATTTGAGTGAAGTGCGTGCTACTCCACTTGAGCCCGAGGCTGGGCTCGAACAGGGGAATACAGGGGCCGCTGACAAGGGTCAAGACACCCTGTTTACCCCAGCTATGGTTGCGCCATCTGAACCAGGGCAAGAATTAAATATCGAACCAGGGCAAGGGCTGGCTGAGCCCGGTTTGCCATCAATGGATCCGGATTCAGAGGTGAATGCGGCTGATTTCCTAGACACGGATAGGCAGGATAAAGATGCTATCACCGAGGACACAGCCCCTGGGCTGGAGGGGGTTGAGGCATCTCCCAAGGTACCTGGTGACCCCAGCGAGTTAGCCAATGATGGTGCTGAGGCGGCAGATCCAGGCTGGTCGAGCGTGGATGCTCAAATTGCTCATGAATTAAATGATGTACAAGCCCCCTCTGCCGGCGACCCCTTGGCTGGGGAGGCAACGTCTGCAGCAACCCTTGCACCTGAGCAAGAGGATACGGTCCAAGGAGCTGACTCTGAGGGGGAGATCGCTTCCGATACTGAGATGTCTCTCGACTGATGGAGATAACCTCGGCTGAGGATTTGTGAATTCAGCAGAAATGTCTTTTGGGGGGTGTCTAGGATCTCAAAGTAGATCGCAGGATTCTGGCTTCAGCTCTCTTTCCATTAGGGCTTCGACGGCTGCTTGGGGGGTGATTTCGCCTTTCAGTAAACGATGTACCTGGCGGGCAATAGGCACGGGAATTTTTTCGCGTTTGGCGATGGTGACGAGGACTTCAGTGGTGTTGACCCCTTCAGCGGTACTGCCGAGATCGATCAGGATTTGGTCCAAAGACTGCCCTTGGGATAGCCCGTACCCAACCCGATAGTTGCGACTTAGGGGACTGGTGCAGGTGGCTAGCATATCTCCCAAGCCAGACAACCCCAGAAAGGTTTCGGCCTGTCCACCCAGATGTGTTCCGATCCGAATCATTTCTGGCAGCGCTCGGGTAATCAAGGCGGAGCGGGCATTTGATCCCAACTGCAGCCCATCGCAGACTCCGACCGCGATCGCAATTACATTTTTCAAGGTGCCGCCCAACTCGGCGCCTAGGGGATCGGGGCTGCTGTAAACCCGAAAGGTATCGGAAGAGAACAGGTATTGAACCACTTCTGCGGCTTTGGGGCGATCGCTGGCCGCTACCGTCGCCGCCGGTAAGCCCTGCTCGATTTCTTTGGAAAGATTCGGACCAGACAGCACCACCACCGGATTGTCGGGAAATGCCGCTTGGATAATTTGTGAGGGGGTTCGAGTCGTCTGGGGATCCAAACCTTTCGTCGCCGTCACCAAGATCGTGTGGGGAGGAATATTCAGGGCTTGCAACTGCTGAACGACCCCTGCCACCCCTTTCATGGAAATCGCCGAAAGGATTACATGGGCATCTTTGACGGCTGCCCCTAGGGACAACCCACTCCGTCGAGACCAGAGGCAAGCGGTGTGAGCATTTTTGGTGACTAGGGATGCCAGGGCCGACCCCCAGGCCCCAGCTCCGAGAATCGTCAGATCAGCGGATTGTTCCTGGACCTGTTGGGAATCTAGGGAAATCGCAGCGGAGGAAGAGGATGACATTATTGTTGATTTTTCAATGCGTCGTGTCGCTGGTGTAAAGGTTACAAATCTGAGGCTGCAGTCGCAACGGCTTGGGGTCGCGATCCGGATGGGGACTGAATGGCATAGTCAGGCATGCAGTTCTCTTCCATGAAAGTTTGATAAGCCTGCAGTTGCTGTTCACAGCGGTCGGGCTGCCAATCGCAATGGCGCTGCAGTATATCTAGGAGCGTAGGCAAGATATCCAAACCATAGTTACCTGCCATTGCTAAGGTGGTGCGGCGACGGGTGATATCCAAAAGGGTTTGGGCCATTTCTGACCGGACAGCATAGACAATCTGGGCCTGGATTTCGGGTCGGTCCGCTTGAATTGGCTGCGCTAGCTCGGGGATCTCATCTACTAAGGCCAAGACTCCAGGAGCATTGGCCCCATACACCTGTTTTAAATAGTCCAAGCCATTTGAGGGGATGC
>JAQCKL010000122.1 GCA_027592485.1 Cyanobacteriota bacterium | reverse complement strand
TCCCTATCCCCCCACCCCCAGCTCCCTGCCACATTGGAAGCCATCAGCTAGCCCCGTTGCTCATTTACCCCATAGGGCAGCGGCTGGGCCGTTAACTGCCAATTTTGTCGAATAAATCGCCACAGAAACGGCGTCGATACAGCGATTAACAGCAGCCCCATCCACCAGCCCCCCTGGAACTCCGCTAAGGTGGCTGGTTCCGTGTCCGGCACCCAGGAATAGGCCACTTCTAAACAGGCGACGATGCCATTGTTCAAGGCATGGACCCCCATCACCAGCCCTAAACTACGGCTCCGCAGGTAGAGCAACGACATCACCAGCCCAAACATCGAGAGGCCGATCCAGTTGGCATGGCAAATTCCAAAGAGCAGCGAAGAGCCAATCACCGCCCCCGGCAACCCCCAACGGGTGCCCCAGCGGTGCAGCAGCACCCCCCGAAACAGAAATTCTTCCAAAATGGGAGCGGCCACCACCAACAGCAGCACCATCAAGAGATTGTGGAGCACTGGAAACGCGGTACCTTCAGCCCCCTTAAATAGTGATTGGTGAAGGATGCCTTCTACTCGCTCTGGATCCACCAACGATAGGGCTCCATAGGACAACTGAAAGGCCCCCATGGAAAACAAAAACACCATGAACCAAATGCCGAGCATCGCCTTCCAAGGCCAGGGGTTGGGAGTTGGCCCCACCAGCGATCGCACCTGAAACCCTTGAGGGCCATACTGCTTGATATACCAGGCCACACCGCCGCCAAACATGGCGACATAGAAAATCGGAATCCACACCGGATCCTCTACCGGCGCAGGCGAGACCCCCACTTCCCCCAAGATCCCTACCACAATGCCGCTACTGAAAGACAGCGCAAACATCACCAGTAACAGCCAGCGCACCTGGGGTTTGGCAAAGGGCGTGCTCTGAGGTTCTCTGAACACAGTGATCTTAGCCATTGCCATACATCGGCACCGCCGCCCCGCGCATATCCCTGGCGGCATCAGCAGCCCGGCAGCAAAGCCCCTGGGTGAGGCATCCAGGGATGCCCCCCAGCCCCCTGGCCCCGTCAGTAATTCGCCCGTAGCGATCGCCCATGGTCTGACCTACCTCTGAGTAAAGTGCCGAGATCCAGCGCCAAATTGCCCTCACCATAGCGGGGTGATCCAGGAAATTCAATGGCCGTGGCGGGTGGGCGGATGACTATATGGCTTACCAAACAGAGCGTTGCTAGGCCAACGCATAGCTGGATCCCCTCGTGGTTGATTCAGCCTTAGTTCAGCCAGGCATTGAGCTGCATGTCGTAATGCCCCCCTGGCGACAACTCAATCAGGGTTGCCAAATCAAGGGCCATCGCGGCTTGGATGCCGCTTTGAGCACATTGGGGGATTTCACCACCATTTATCGAGTACCATCACAACCCCCTCCCATCGGGGCACTATACGGACGAGTGGGGCGAGTTGTTGAGCAATCCCAAGGATTGCCACCTAAAATATGCCCAGAATTCTGCCCAATCCCCGGATGATGGGGTGATTGGGGGGAAATCCTTATCCTGACCTTGGTGGCCCATCGCTTATGCGTGTCTTGATCGCGAGTCACACCTACATCGTGGACTTGAACTGCGAAAAGTTTCGAACCTTGGCCCAGCTAGAGCCAGACGTGGAGGTGACGATCGTGGTCCCCAAGCGTTGGCGACCGGGTGGGGTTCAGAATCGGACCATTGAACCGGTCCCCCGCCAAGAAGGGCGGTTTCGGGTGGTGCCGATGTCTAACTTTAGCCAAAACAACCAGGGTCTGCTGACCTTTGGGTGGGATCTGGTGGGGCTATTGCGACAGTTCCGCCCCGATGTGATTCAAGTGGAGCAGGGGTCAAAGGGACTGGCCTATGCCGAGATGATTACCCTGAATAAGCTGTTGGGCCTCAAGGCTAAGCTGCTGTTTTTTACCTGGTGGAACCTGCCCTATACCCTCAAGTTCCCCGTGTCCTTATTAGAGGCCTACAACCTCAAGCACACCGATGGCATTATCTCGGGGAACCAAGACGGGGCCGATGTTTTGCGCGATCGCGGGTATCAAGGCCCGATCCGGGTCATGCCCCAGTTGGGGGTGGATGAGTCCCTGTTTAAGCCCCAGCCCCAGACGGATTTGGCCGCCCAGGTGGGCCTTCAGCCCGAAGATTTTGTGGTGGGGTTTGTGGGGCGATTTGTGGAAGAAAAGGGACTGCTCACCCTGCTCCGAGCCCTGGGCCAACTCAAGGATCAGCCCCAACCGTGGAAGTGCCTGCTGCTGGGGCGGGGTCCCCTCAAGGAGACCCTGGAGAACTTAGCAGTGGAGTTGGGGATCCGCGATCGCATCCTCTGGGTCGAGAGCGTCCCCCATGATGATGTGCCCCGCTACATCAACCTGATGTCTACCCTGGTGCTGCCTTCCGAAACCACCTATAAGTTCAAAACCTTGACTGCGGCAGGCTGGAAAGAACAATTTGGCCATGTGATTATCGAGGCGATGGCCTCTCAAGTGCCGGTGATTGGGTCCGATTCGGGGGAAATTCCCCATGTGATTCAAGCCGCTGGGTTGGTGTTTCCGGAGGGGCAGGCGGATGAACTGGCCGATCGCCTCCGAGAACTCCTCACCCAACCGGACTTCGCCCGTGATCTGGGCCAGCAAGGCTATGACCGGGCCATGGCGCACTACACCAACCAGGCTCTAGCCCGTCAGACCCTTGATTTTTACCGGGAACTGGTCCATGGGTGAGTTAGGTCGGCCCTTACGGGTCTTGCAAATCGTGCCCTCTGTCTCCCTGGTCTATGGGGGACCGAGCCAAATGATTCGGGGGTTTTCGAAGGCCCTAGCAGAGGCCGGGGCCGAGGTCACCCTCGTCACCACCGACTCCAATGGGGATGTGGATGAGGCTCCCTTGGATGTGCCGCTGAACCAGCCGGTGCCGGAGTCGGGCTATACCACCTGGTACTTTCGCTGCTCCCCCTTCCGCCGGTACAAATTTTCCCTGGGGTTATTGCGCTGGCTGATGACCCATGCCCAGGATTACGACATTGCCCATATCCATGCCCTGTTCTCCCCCGTCAGCTCGACTGCGGCCACGGTGGCCCGCTGGCGGGGCTTGCCCTATCTATTGCGGCCTTTAGGGACCCTCGACCCGGCAGATTTACGCAAAAAGTACCGGCTGAAGCAGCTTTATGCTGCAGTCTTGGAGCGCTCCAATTTGGCGGGGGCCGCCGCGATCCATTTCACCAGTGCCCAGGAGGCGTTGATTTCAGAGCGGTTTAACACCCAAACCCCTGATTTGGTGCTGCCCCTCGGGGTTACGCCTCTGCCCCATAGGTGGGGTGAGGTTATTAATGTCCGGGACAAATATGGGATCCCAGCGGATTGTCCGATTGTCCTCTTCATGTCTCGGATTGATCCTAAGAAAGGCTTGGATTTGCTGTTGCCTGCCCTAGAGGCTTTGCAGCAGCAAGGGCTACCGTTTCATTTTGTGCTGTGCGGGGCCAATCCCCAGGATCGCGCCTATGAGCAATCCATTAGCCAGCGGATTGCTGACTCTCCCTTGCAGGCACAAACCACTGTCACTGGCTATGTTGCTGGGGATCTCAAGACCGCGCTGCTGGAAGCTGCCAACCTATTTGTGCTGCCTTCTTATTACGAGAATTTTGGGATTGCGGTGGCTGAGGCGATGTTGACGGGGGTGCCGGTGGTGATTTCTGATCAGGTTCACATTTGGCAGGATATTCAACGGAGTCAGTCGGGTTGGGTGTGCCAATGTACTGAAGCTTCGGTGACGGAGAGGTTGCGGGAGGCGTTGATGGCGGGGGCTGAGCAGCAGCAACGGGGGGATAATGCTGTGGCGTTTGCGAAGGCGAATTACAGTTGGCCCGCGATCGCACGGCAGGCGATCGCGGCCTATGGAAAGCTTTTGGCTTAGGTGCTTAGTTTCAATCTCAGCGCATCCCAGCGGAGCAGGAGGGCTTTGAAAGTCTCAACATAGGCGGGGTTTATACTGAACCATTCCACCTAATCACCCATATCGGGGTGTTAGGCTGACAGATTTCCACCTAATCACCCGTATGGGGGTGTTATGTGGAATGATTCCCTCTAATTAGTAGTTAGCTGGCTCCATATAGAGCTCTTGCACGCATTCTTTTACAGAGTCTTTGTCAACTTGAAGGCTTTGTCACCTCGTCAAGCTATGAAAATGGTCAAATCAGGAAAGTACTGCCAGAATTGAAAAATTAAAACCTTTGAAACCTCTGTTGAGAAAAGCTATGGATCCCATTACTGCGGTGACGATTGCCCTGACCCTGATTGCGACCAAAGCGACGGAAAAGGTAGGCGAGAATCTTGGAGAAGGTGTAACCGCTGCCACTAAAAATCTGTTAGGAATTCTGCGGCAAAAGTCTCCAGACACGGTGAGGCGGCTAGAAGCTAGAGCCGATAAACCCCATGTCATTGATGCTGAAATTATTGAAGAAGTTCAGCGAGTGGCCGAAGCAGATCCAGAGGTGAAGGAGGTATTGAATGCCACAGCCCAAGCGATGCAGCAACAATTTGGTGGTGTAATCAATCAAGGCAAGCTGGCAGAGAAGATTGGTGTAGTGATTCAAGGCGGGAATAACACCTTCGACATCAAGATTTGACTGGAGTCGTCGGGAAGGGCACCGACAAAGTTAAGCACCCTACAATCTAAGCGAGATGCGTCTCAGACTACATTGTTGCAAGATGTCAAGAAGGAAGTGCAGGAACGACAAAAGCAGTCTTTGTATAGTTCTGTGCGACTTAACTTAGCAATGGAGCAGCAAGACCACCGGGTGCTTCCTCCTTGGTCAGCAGCTATCGTGCAACAATCTCAACCAATAGTGTCGTTAGATGCCGGAAGTCGGATTATAGATGTATTTGATCACTCAAAAATTGACCGTAAATTACTGGTGCTAGGTGAGCCAGGTGCAGGCAAGACTACGATGATGTTGGAATTGGCAGAAGCCCTATTGGAAAGAGCAATGCTAGATAAAGCAGAGCCAATCCCAGTGTTACTCAACCTCTCTTCCTGGACAAGACCAGATCAATCAATCTTTGAGTGGTTAGTAAGTGAGTTAAATAAAAAGTACGGAATTCGTCAAGATCTAGCTCAACGATGGGTAGAAAAAAAGCAACTGCTACCTTTATTAGATGGGTTAGACGAGGTAGCACCTCAGCATCAAAAAACTTGTGCAGAAGTGCTTAATACTTGGTTGACAGGAGACTCAACTCAAAGACCTTGCGGAGTATTAATTTGTTGTCGGCGGGAAGAATTTGAGCAAATAGTACAGCAGCAGTTAAGTTTATATGGAGCAATTTATTTAAGGGCATTAACGATTGAGCAGATTGAGAACTACTTTACTCAGATTAAGCTGCCAAATGTATGGAAGACAGTGCAGTGCGATGAATCATTACAGGAATTATTAACAACACCACTGTTTTTGTCGATGTTTGGTTTGGCTCAGCAACAGGGAAAGTTCTCACTCTCTGATTGGCAATCACGAACTACCTCTGATCTCAAGATCCAGTATTTGCTTGATACCTACTGGGAAGCTGCCATCACTCGCGAGTTAATTCTTGACCCTAACGCAAGGCAACAGGGCATTCTAAGCAACACTTACGCTTTAAAGCCACTACCTAAGCCCTTAATAATTAAACGAGCATTAATATTTGCTGCGAAAGCACTAGAGAAAGAATCACAAACAGAGCTTTTGATTGAACGGATTCAGCCGTCTTGGCTAATGGAGGAGCAAAGATTAGTTTACAGAATATTGTTCATGCTACTTATACTGGCATTTTTACTTTTTAGCTCTTGGAGCGTAAACTTAATTCCTAAAGAGTTAGTTCTTTTATTATTTACATTTCCTTGGTTTAAATACCTTTTAAATATGGATTATATTGCGCCTGCCGAAAAACTTAGATTCAAAGGAATATTTTGGCTAATTAAAAATAATCGCATGACAGTCAGATTATTAATTAGCATTACTTCAACGCTTCTTATGGGATTTGGCTGGCTAATGAGAAAGGCAGGTGCAGAATGGAGTGCTATTCTAGTAGTTATTTTAACTGGCATGATAATCAATATTTCAATTTCTTGGCTTTTTGAAAATATAAGAGCAGAGCTTTCAACTTCAGTAGAAGCAAATCAGGGAATGAAAGACTCATGGAGAAATATCACTTTTTTTGTCTTGTACGTGCTGATATTTACCAGTCTTATTTCTATACGATTTCAAGGGGGAATTCGAGTATTTGCAGGCAATAGTTTATCAATTAAAGTCTTGTTTGTTTATTTTATTTATATTAGTGGATTTGCCGCTTTTGAAGGAGGTGGGAAAGCTCTAATACAGCATTTTATTCTTCGTTTAGTTCTTGCCTGGAACCGCTATGCCCCACTACGTTATGATCTACTGCTCAATTATTGTGTGGAGCGCCTTCTCTTGCAGCGTGTTGGTGGTCGTTATCGTTTTATGCATAAGCTTTTGCAGGACTATTTCGCCAAAATGTGCTTAGATTAAAAAGATACGTAGGTTGTAAACGTGTTGGCAAAAAACACCACCTAACAATCGCGTTGCAGTGGGCAATTTCCAACCTCTTCGTCTAGCGTTTTAGTCAATCTGGTGCCGGTGAGCGCGAACGTTGTACTGCCTGAGCGGATTCAAATTCTTCCTTGCTATTCGGGTTAAAGGAGGGTGCGATCGCACTCTCCCTCAAGAGAACGCGATCTCGCCTTCAGTTCAGCCTTGTTGAAAACTACGGTTTGTAGATCACCGCTGATGGCGGTGCGCTATTGTCTGACAACGCTGCTTCCAAAACAGCCCGTTTGGGTTTGGGCATGAACCAGCGACCGAACCGCGCATAGAGCGCCGGAATCACCAGCAGCGTCAACGCCGTTGAGGTAAACAATCCCCCCAGCACCACGATCGCCAGCGGTTGTAGGATTTCATTCCCCGCTCCCCTGGCGATCGCCAGGGGCAGCATCCCCAATGCCGACGTCAGCGCCGTCATTAGAATGGCGTTCACCCGTTCTAGGGAACCGTGAAACACCGCTTTCTTCAGGGGCAGCCCCTCGGCAAATTTGCGGTTGTAGTTGTCCACCAGCAGCAGCCCATTGCGGACAGCGACCCCAAACAGGGTGATGAAGCCGATCAGAGAAGCTACCGACATCACCCCGCCTGTTAGCAGAATGGAGATAATGCCGCCCACCAGCGCCAGAGGCAGGTTAATCATGATTGCCACGGTGGCGGGTAGGGACTGCACCGAGAAGAACATCAGCACCGCAATGGCGATCGCCGCCAGAAGGCTGTACACCAGCAGGTTATGGGTGGCGTTTTGCTCTGCCTCAAACTGGCCGCCGTACTGAATGAAGTAGCCGTTGGGTAACTGCACATTCTCCCGAATCTGGGTTTGAATATCACCGACGACGCTGCCTAAATCGCGATCGGCGACGTTGGCTGACACCACAATCAAGCGAGAGACATCTTCCCGGTTCACCACGTTAGCCCCCATGCCGTAGCCAACATTGGCGACCTCGCCGAGGGAAATCAGTTCTCCCGTCGGGGTGGAGATGGGGATGGCGCTGATGGCATCCAGGCTATTGCGAGCGGATTCCGGTAGCGCCACAGTGATGTCGATGAGCTGCTGATCTTCCGGCACCTGGGAGACGACGCGCCCGTTCAGCGCAGTTTCCACCACGTTGGAGATCTGGGCCATGGTCAGGCCATAGCCTGCGGCGGCTTCCCGGTCGTACTGAATTTGCACCTGCCGAATGGGGAGCTGGGGCTCTAGCTGCAAATCTACGACACCCTCGATGGGTTCGATGGTGTCGCGCACCTGTTCCCCGATGCTTCGCAGTTCCGCCAGGTCAGGGCCGAAGATTTTGATGGCGATCGCGCTCCGCACCCCCGACAGCACCTCATCCATGCGGTGGGAGATGAATCCGCCGATATTGGGGGCCACTCCGGGTAATTCCAGAAACGCTTCCCGCAGTTCTCGCACCGCCGCTTCTCGGTCTTTTAACGCTGCGTCACTGAGTTCGATATCGACGTGGGCCATATTCACCCCCGCCCCATCGGCATCGCCAGGAGAGCGTCCGGCCCGCACTTGCACCCACTCGTAGAGGGGATTGTCCTGGAGCGAGTTCGCCAACGCTTTGCCCGCTCCCATCGTGATATCCAGGGAAATGCCGGGGAACAGCACCATCGAGTTCACCAGGGATTTTTCCTGAAACTCCGGCAGAAAAACGCGACCGAGGGAGGGCACGATCGCCGCTGTCGCCACCAAAGCCGCCAACGCCAGCGCCAGGATGATCTGCGGTGCCCGCATCGAAAATCCCAACAGCGGACGATAGATCCGTTCCGCCAGCCGTGAGATGAACGTGCCTTCCTGGGGCAACGTCTGGTTTGTCAACAGAATCGCACAGAGGGCAGGCGACAGGGTCATCGCCACCAGGGTCGAGGCCACAATCGAGAACAGGTAGGCCAGCCCCATCGGTGCAAAAATCCGGCCCTCCACTCCCGTCAGGCTGAAGATGGGGGCAAACACCACGACGATAATCACCGTGGAAAAAATCACCGCCAATCGCACCTGCACCGAGGTGTCATATACCACTTGAAACGGATGCTTAGGATTGCCCTGGGCCTGATTCGTTTGCAGCCCGCGATAGCAGTTTTCCATATCGACGATCGCGTCATCCACCACCGAGCCGATCGCGACGACCAGACCCCCCAATGTCATGGTGTTGATGCCCAGGCCAAAGGCGTTCATGAACAGCAGGCCAATCAGCAGCGACAGGGGAATGGCGCTGAGGGTGATGATGGCGGTGCGCCAGTTCATCAAAAACAGCAGCAGAATCACCGACACAATCACCACGCCCTGCAGCAGGGAGCCGCTGACATTACGAATGGCGGCGTCGATGAAGTTGGCCTGTCGGAAGGTGCGGGTGACCTGCACATCAGGAGGAAAGGTGGACTGGAGTTGGGCGATCGCCGCCTCCACCGCATTGGTCACCGTGGGCGTGTCCACTTCTGGCTGCTTGTTGATCATCAGCACCACCGCTGGCTGACCGTTCAGGCTGGCATCGCCCCGCTTCAGGGCCGCCCCCGTCTGCACCGTCGCCACATCCCGCAGCAAAATCGGCTGACCGTCCTGCACCGTCACCACGGACTGCTGCAAGTCCTCAATGGACTGCATCTGGCCTAGGCCGCGCACCAGCAGTTCTTGACCACCGCCAATCAGGAATCCACCGGGAGCGCTGGAGTTGGCTCCGGTGGCCGCAGCGGTGACTTCGTTGAGGGAGACGTTCAGATCCCGCAGTTTGGCCGGATCGATCAGCACCTGCTCCTGCCGTTCGTCACCCCCATAAATCGTGACTTGAGCCACCCCCGGCACCGACAGCACCTGGTTTTTTAGGGTGACTTCCACCGAGCGACGCAGCGCCATCAGGTCGGTCTGCCCCTGCCCGTTCACGGTGAAGGCGTATTGCAAAATCGTGCCCAGGGGCGACACCAGGGGCGAGATTTCCGGCGGGTGGGCATTGTCTGGCAGTTGGTTGGTGACCTGTTGCAGCCGCTCCGTCACCGCCTGCCGCGCCTGGTAAATGTCGGCGTTCGGGCCAAACACGACGCTGACCATCGACAGCCCTACTTTGGAGGACGATCGCACCGTCGTCACTTCCGGCAAACCGTTCACTGCACTTTCGATGGGTACGGTGATCTGGGTTTCCACCGCTTCGGGAGCCAGACCCACGGCTTCCACCTGCACATCCACCTGGGGCGGCGCGAAGGGCGGAAACACATCCAGGGGCATCTGGGTGA
>JAQCKL010000121.1 GCA_027592485.1 Cyanobacteriota bacterium | reverse complement strand
GCGTGCCTGTTCGCGATCGTCGAAGTGGATTTTTTCGGTGCCGATAATTTGATAGTCTTCATGGCCTTTGCCGGCAATCAGGATGCCATCTCCTGGTTTGGCCTGGGCGATCGCCCGTTTAATCGCCTCAGCCCGATCGCAAATCACCTGATCGGCCCCCAACTGGATGGGAATGCCCGCCACGACGTCAGCCAAAATCTGCTGGGGATCCTCCGTGCGAGGGTTATCTGAGGTGACCACCAGGGTGTCGGCCAAATCGTAGGCAATCCGACCCATTTGGGGCCGCTTGGTGCGATCGCGATCGCCCCCACAGCCAAATACACAATGGAGCTGCCCCGAGACAAAGGGACGGGTGGCGACCAAGGCATTTTGCAAACTATCGGGGGTATGGGCATAGTCCACAATCACGCTGATGTCTTGGGCTGGGCTCACCCGCACCCGTTCCATTCGCCCTGGCACCCCGCCAAAGGTAGCCAGATGGGTGACCACGGTTTCTAAGGGCAAACCGAGGTGGAGCACCGCCCCAACCGCGGCCAGCATATTGGCCAGATTGAACTGCCCCACTAAGGGCAGCGTAAACGGCAGATTCCCCATGGGCGTATGGAGTTGCCCGCTCACCCCATCGGCCCCATAGGTTAAGCCAGAGGTATATAGGTCAGCGCTGGTATCACTGACCCCATAGCGCCAGACCCGTTCAGCCGGTAGACCCGCCAATAAGCGTTGGCCATAGGCATCTTCGCCATTGATCACCGCCCGCCCCGCCAAATAATCGGCGTTAAAGAGCCGAGCCTTGGCCTGGAAGTAATCCTCCATATCGGGGTGATAGTCCAGGTGGTCTTGGGTGAGATTGGTAAAGACCGCCACCTCAAAGGGACAACCCCACACCCGCTGCTGGGCCAGGGCATGGGAGCTGACTTCCATAACTGTGATGGTGCAACCAGCTCGCTGGGCCTCGGCCAAGGTGCCTTGTAAGTCCACTGAGAAGGGCGTGGTGTGTAGGGCCGTTACCTGATGACCGGGCCAACGGGTGTAGAGGGTGCCTAACAGGGCTGTGGGCCAGGTGGCCTGGTGGAGCAGGTAATCAATTAAATGGGTGGTGGTGGTCTTACCGTTGGTCCCAGTTACGCCCACCAGCTGCATTTGGCGAGCCGGATAGCCGTAAAAGGCCGCTGCGATTTCGGCACAGCTCTGGGCCATGTTCTCGACGGGAATGACCAACGCATCGGACCCTGACGGCACCGGTCGGTTTGCCAATGCTGCTGGGGAGACCAGGGCCGCGATCGCCCCCGCCGCGATCGCCCCCGCCCAAAATTCACCCCCATCTACCCGAGTCCCAGGCATGCCGATGAATAAATCACCGGGGCCACAGAGTTGGGAGTTGGTACAAAGTCCTTTCACGGGCAGCTCCCAGGCGGGATGTTCCGCCCTTCCCTGGACTTCGCCCGTTGCGAACAGGCTAGATTGTGTCGCCAACAAGTCACGCAGTTGCATCTCAATCCCTCCTAACCCATCCCAAAATTGCCGCTATTCTGCCTTACTGGCACCCAGACACTTCTGTATCAGCCGTTCCACTTGAGCCACAGGAGCCCGAGGCGACAACCGAGGCAGCGGTTTCTCGCGGGGGCCGTCAGGGGTATCGACCACTTGACACAACACGGGAATGTCATACTGGTAAGCCTCAAACCAATGGGCTTGAGTGGTGATATCCCGCACGTCTAACACAAATGCCAGGTGGCTGAGGGCGGCCAGTTTCTCCTCTAGCCCTTCACACAGATGGCAGCCGGGCTTACTGTAGAGCACCAGTTGCATCGTCATTTGACTCTCCAGACTCCAATGCATTGTCCTTGGCATCTTACCGCCAAGCGGTTGGCACCAAAAGATTGACATTGCTTTTGCTGCACTCCAGGCTACAGAAGGACCGTGCAGGGCTCGGTACAGTGCCCCCAGGGTTTTCAAAACTGAGTAACCGCTTAAATTTCTGGGAGTATTTGCTGAAACCCCACTATCCCGACCGATTTATGTGTGATTCTTGGTTAGGATACGGTGTATAACTAGATCGGTCTCTGTGAACATTTTGCAGGCAACGACACTATGGTTCAGTGCATGACCCCTCCCGCAGTCGCTTCAACCCTGACCTTTGACCTTGAAGCCCTAAATGAGCGGTTTGAGATGGCCACGCCGCAGGAGATTCTAGCCTGGGCGGTCAAAAATATTCCTTCGGGACTGGTGCAAAGCAGCTCTTTTAGCCTGTTGGTAATTACAGACATGCTCTACCAGGAGCTGCAGCCCAACCCTCCGGTGCCGGTTATTTTTCTAGACACCCTGCACCATTTTTCAGAAACCCTGGCAACGGTAGAGCGGGCTAAGGCTCGTTATGGCCTTGATGTCCGAGCTTATCGTGCCCTTGGAGTCAGTAGCCGCGAAGAATTTGCCGAGGTCTACGGTGAGGCCCTCTGGGAAAAGGACGTTAGTCGCTTCCATTACGTCACTAAGGTGGAACCGCTACAGCGGGCTTTAGATGAAATGAATGTGGTGGCTTGGATTACTGGGCGGCGGCGGGAGCAATCGACCACCCGGCAGCAAATGCCCATCCTGGAGCTGGATAGTGAAGGGCGTTTGAAAATTAATCCCTTAGCCAACTGGACTCGCAAGGACGTCTGGAATTACACCCTCAAGCATCAGGTGCCCTACAACCGCCTCCATGACCAGGGTTATGCCAGCATCGGCGATGAGCCCCTGACAACACCTGTCAATCTGGGTGAGCATGAGCGGGCAGGTCGCTGGCGCGGCAGCATGAAAACGGAATGTGGTATCCACATTTAGCGGCCCTGAGCCGTACTTTTCTAGCTAGCCTCAGGTGTGATGCTAGCAACTCGACTTTAACCATCTAGTGGGGTTGGCGCAGTGGTGTGGGCTCGTCAAGGGCGGCATCTAACCGTAAGCCACTGACCAGATCAACAGGATTGGCCTATTGGCGGGCTGAATTTAAATTTAAAACGACAACGCTACTGCCTTTGTCTCCTACCACCACGATGCGGTGGTAAGGATGATTCATTGGGCAGAGAAAAAATCTGACATGGGTCATGGGCCATTCCGAGCCAGCCCAACATTAGTAATGGGTGCCGGTTTTCCGCTGGTGAACCGCCGTTTTGGCATTCCCCTGGAGCACCTGACCGCCCGTTACCGTGGCGTACACCACCCAGTGATCGCCGCATTCCATCCGGTTAGCAACTTCGCATTCGAGATAGGCGATCGCATCCTTTAAAATCGGGCTGCCATTCCCAGCGGTATCGGTCTCCACCCCCGCAAAGCGATCCTCCCCTGGGGCGAAGGGCTTGAGGAAATGCTTCATTGGCCCCAGATGCTGCCCCTCCGCCAAGATATTCAAAACAAATGAACTGCCCCGGTGCATCAGCGACTCGATCGCCCGATCCTTCGCCACCGACACCGTAAACCCAGGGGGGGTGAAGGTGGCCTGGGAAACCCAAGAGGCCAACATGGCGCTGCTCACGTCCCCCTGCTGGGCGGTGACGATACAGAGGGAACCGGCTAGCCGCCCCACTGCTTGTTCCACGGAGGTGGCGGGGGTGCTCGGAGCCTTCGGTCGCTTCACCTTCTTGAGCGCCTGGGCAAAATCGGTGCCCACCTCTTCGCAATACTTTAGGGTCACCTCCGTGGGCTTAAACTTCACCCGAATCGGTTCAAAGGCGAAGGAATAGCCCGCGTCCTTGAGCTTGCCTTCCAGTAGGTCGATGGCTTCTCCGCTCCAGCCAAAGGAGCCAAATACCCCCGCCAATTGGGATTTAGAGGCGTTAGCCAGCACAATCCCTAGGGCCGTCTGAATTTGGGTAGGCGCATGGCCCCCTAGGGTGGGAGACCCGATCAGGAACCCAGCGGATTTGGCGATCGCCGCCTTAATCTCCTCGGGGTCAGCATGTTCGGCATTGATCGACTCCACCGCAATCCCCGCCTTGGTGATACCTCGGGCCAGGGTTTGGGCGATAGTCGCGGTGTTGCCGTAGGCAGAAGCGTAAATCAGGCTCACCGACAGCTCCTGCCCCTTTTGTTGCTGACTCCATTGGCGATAGATATTGGTCAATGCCTGTACCCCATAGCGCACGATCGGACCATGGGCGGGGGCATACCGCTGAACCTTTAAGGTGGTCAACCGCTCTAGGACTGTGGCGACTTGGCGGGCATTAGGGGCCATTAAGCAGTCGAAGTAGTAGCGGCGATCTTCGAGCAGAGCCTGCCAGTCGAGGTCATAGACATACTCGTCACAGCGGTGCAGCCCAAAGAATTTATCGCTGAAGAGGACTTGGGTGGACTCGTCATAGGTCCAGAGGCCATCGGGCCACCGGGGGGTGGGTACCGGCATAAACCGCAGGTGGTGCCCTTGACCGAGGTCAAGACTGTCATCCATGCCCTTAATCACTTGCAGTTTGGGCAGGGCGTCGCCCAGTAACCCTTCTAGGGCTTTAGCGGCGGGATTGGAGCACACCACCGTCACTGTGGGGATTTTCTCTAGCAGGACCTTCAGGGTTTCGACTCGGTTGGGGTTGACGTGCCCCAGGATGATGTAGTCGAGCTGGGCCAGATCAATGGCGTCGGTGAGGGCGGCCAAAAAGGGTTCGGTAAAGGATGCACCGGGGGGATCCAGCAGCGCGAGGTCATCGCCCCGCACCAAATAACTATTTGAGGTGGTGCCCCGCTCTAGGGCGTACTCCACCTCAAAGCGGAGACGGTTCCAACTGCGGGAGCGGAGGACTTCGGTATCGGCGGCGATCGCTAAACTCTGTACGTCGCGCGGCTGGGAGGTATCCATAGAATTCTGGAGGAGTAGGGGGCTATACCCATGAGCGATAATCCCATCCTAAGCCGCCACAACAATTGCGATAAACCCTAGCCCCCCCTATCTACTTATGGGCTCCATCAGCTGAATAGCTTTTCATCCAGGGAAAAAAGCACTCAATATCAGCCATAGCCGTTGCTGAGAGTTCAATCCGGCCTGTCGTTTGCCCCTCCTAATGGGCTAACTGGCTTTTTGCTGTTGCCTTTAGCGCAAGAACTCGGCAAAAGCCTTGACCTGCTAACCATCCTTGCCGCTCTGACACGGCAGTCACTCATCGGGCTATCGTTCATCTTGCAATGGAGAGAGCGGCAATTGGAGGCCTTTAGGGAATGCTTTACACCGGCTCTTGGAACCAGGGCATTTCTGCACTCACCATGGCATAAACCCCCCAAATCGCGAGGGGCCGCAGATAATGGCAGGCCCGAAACGTTCCTAAGGCCGTAATCGCCTCCGGGGTCCGAAACTGCAGCCCATAGCTATAGATTTGCTGCACCACCGCCTCCGTAATTTCCAACGCCCGCTGCCGTTGTCCCATCTGGGCAAAGAACATCGCCACCCCAAAATTGATCCCCGTCCATACCTCTAACTGGTGCGTACCATCGGGATCCTCAGGGGATCCATCGGGCAGTACCCCATTCGCCACCCCGATCGCCTGCCCCGGTCGCGCCGACCGAAATGTGCCGAGCTGTGCCCCAGCAAACTTCTGTTCCTGGGGTTCCTGCTCCGCCGCGTAGGTGTTGAATTTTACAAAACAGGCGTCATATATGGCCTCTAGGGCGGACAGGGTATATTGCTCTTCTACCAAATCCGGGAGCCCCACCAGCCGCGCACAAAACTGGCCGCAGAGTTGATCCGCCATGACCACCTGGGAGTCACTGCCCGTTTCTAGACGGTAGTAGCGGCCATTCCACAGGCGCTTGTGATAGACCGCGCGACTTTGGACGAGCCAGCGCTGGTATTGGGTGACCAGGATGGGGGTATTGCCGGGGGCACGGTCCGCAGTGGTGAGGACGTCAGCGATCGCGATCGCGCTTTCCAACGCTGCCATCCACAACCCGCCGCAGTAGGCGCTAATCCCCTTCAGTTGCCAATCATCAAAGGTTTGGTCGGGGGCACCGCCATTTTCAGGAATGCCATCGCCGTCCGTATCAAACCGTTTCAGATACTTCAGGGTTTCGGTAATTGCAGGCCAGCAGTCCGCCAGGAACTCAATGTCTGTAGCTCCCGTGAGTTGGTAGGTGCGGTACACCTGGATCACAAAATCACTGGGCAGATCCTTCCACTGATTGCAGTCTTGATAGCTGGTGTAGTTGGTTTTGACGAAGGGATGCTCGTTGGGGGCACCCAAGTCGTGGGGGGTAGCACCGCGAATTTTGCGGGGGGCGTAGTGGTCGGTCTCACCCATGGTGTAGTAGTAGCCGATGATGCGGGGGCGATCGTCCGCCGTGGGAATGGCGCGGGCAAAGGCCCGGAGGATCGCTTTCTCTAGCTCCGGCCACAGCAGCAATGTGGCAAAGCCGCCGTAGAGGCGCACATCCAGGCTTTCGTACCAGCGGTAGTCGATGCATTCCAGCACCGCTAACTGCCCCACCGGATCGATGGCCGTGGCGGCGTTCCAGAGGGTGCCGCCGCTGGTGAGGTCATACAGCTCATTAAAGAGCGCCATCTTGAACCAGCCGGGCAGTTCATCCTGGTCCAAAATTGGCTGTTGCCAATCGATGATCTGCTGTCGCCAGGTGGCGTACTGGTCCAATGCGGTTTGGGCGATCGCCCAAGCCTGACCACCGTCTCGCCCAAAGAAGTCCGTATAGCGGCGATATTCCGCCGTGCCCGCCGCATATTCTGTTACCGGCAAATCCCAGGCCAGGGCCATGGGTATCTGCTGCGTTTCTCCAGGGGCCAGGGTGATTCGCACGGCGATCGCGCAGCCGATCTGCTCCCCTTCTCCTGCTGGCGTATCATCGGCGCTATTACCCAAGGAGCCATCCTGGGCAAAGGTCCCCCATAGGTCGCTGCCATCGCCAGCGGGGTTCCAATGGGTGTGGTAGAGGACCTCGGTATTGGGTTGATCAAGGGTGGCGATCGCCCATTGCCCCTCCCCTTCCTTGGGGGCGCTTCCCCTGGTTGACCAGGCCCCATCCATTAGACAGCCCATGTGGCTGCCCTCCTGAATCAGGCGATTCCGATTCCCCGTACTTTGCCCCAAAGCCGGAACGTAGGTGTAGTAGGGGCTGCCGTCATCCCGCTGCAGCACCTCCGACGAAGATTGGGTGTTGGTAAACCAGCCCACCAGGTTTTGCCAACTCAGCAAAATGCTGACGGTCAAAGGCTGATCGGTGGGGTTATGGGCCGTCCACAAAAACACCGCCACCGGGTAGCTAGCTTCCTGGTAGTTTTGCGCCCAAATCGGCGAAAACTGCTCGCAGGTCAGCTCTGCCTGGAAGACATTCTCGTAGGTAAACCAACTGCGGGGGTAGAGGGCGTGATAGGTCCCCCGTTGCTCCCCTGCTCCCTCGCTTCCCTGCTCTCCCCTTGGATACCACTGCCAACGGCCTAACGTCCCATCGGTGGGGGCTTCGGTACTGAGGGCATAAGCTTGATGCTGGTCGCCGCTCTGCTCAAAGGCACTAAATTGGCAACCGGGGATGCTCTGGTAGGTGTGTTCGCCTCCGTCCAGGTGCCAGAGATTGAAATCGCCCCGGTGCGATCGCCCCATGCAACCCGCCCCAAATCCCCCCAAAGGTGCCCCATGCCAGGGGCCATCATCCAGATTGCTGGCGTAGCGCACCACGTAATGGTGGTCCCACCCCTGGCCGATTGGTCGTTGCCAGGTACAGGGGGGAATCTGGGGAGAATGCTCTGCCATGGTGTTTTAGGGACGGGTGCTAGCAATTGCATCCTCAATAGTAGGGGTTAAAACCTTCAGGTTTAAATCGGCTTTCACTCCCCGCCATCAAGGTATTTTCAAGAGGTTTAGGCTTTAATGAAAGCCGCAGTGGTCTTAGCGGAGCGTAGGGCGTGAGTAGGCAGTTCGGATTACAGCAGATTCGATCCAGCATTGGGGTTTTGGGTGGGGCGCTCGCCTTAGTAACGGGGAGCAGCGTTGCCGCCCTAGCGCTCTCCAGTTCCGTTGGTCCCGAGGGTATAGACGCCCGTCGTCTACACGAAGCGCCCTACAACGTAACCGGAGCCAAAATCGCGATCGGCCAGGTGGAAATTGGTCGCCCCAGTCAATTTGGCCTCGACAAAGTCGCCAACGCCGATCTACCAGTGAATGTGCGCCAAGTATTTCTGCTCGATGAGTTGGCTGGCCCCAACCGCTATGTGGACTTCCACGCCGCCACCGTCGCCAGCGTCATGGTGAGCCAAGACAAAACCCTGACCGGAGTGGCCCCCAACGCCGTCCTCTACTCCGCTGCGGTGGGGCCAATCCGGGGTCGCAGTGGCCAACCGGACGAATGCTTATCCAGCCAGCAGGTTGCCCTCAGCAATGGTGGTGATGTGCGCGCCATTAACTTCAGCTTTGGTGAACCCCTGAGCCGTGACCCCCGCCCCGAACCCAGCTTGGATGGCAATGCCCTGCTCACCCGTTGCATTGATTGGTCGACATTAGAACACGATGTTCTTTATGTGATTGCCGGGAACCAAGGGGGGGGGCGGCATCCCCATTCCCACCGACAATTTCAACGGCATCAATGTGGCTTACTCCCGCCGGGTAGACGGGCGCTTTGTCAAGGTGGATTTTGCCAATCTCAGCAGCGAACCGACCTTTGGTCCCCGCCCATCCGCCCCCCCTGAGAGCAATGTGGGCACTCGTCGCTCCATTAATATCGTCGCCCCCGGCAGTGACATTGAGGTGATTGGTCCCGATGGCTCGGTCAGTACCGTCAGTGGCACCAGCTTTGCCGCGCCCCACGTCGCTGCAGCGGTAGCACTGGTACAGGAATGGGGCGATCGCCAATTCCGGTCTGGCCGTTCCGACTGGAGCCTAGATTCTCGGGAACCCATGGTCACCAAGGTAGTGCTGCTGAACTCAGCGGATAAGCTCGAAGATGCGGGGGACGGGCTGCGCTTGGGTATGAGCCGCACCCTCTACGACGAAGCCAATCGTACCTGGATTGACTCAGATGCCTACCGCGATCGCGCCATTCCCCTCCATGCCGATCTCGGCACCGGCCACCTCAATGCCTACCGAGCGGTTTTGCAATTGGACGCAGGTCAATGGGTTCCCGACGAGGCGGCAGTACCGGTTATCGGCTGGAGCTACAGTGCGGTCGAAGGCCCTGTGCCAACCGCCACCTCAGAACATCTCCATAGCCACTTCCAAGACTATGTTTTTGAACGTCCCTTGCAGGGGGGGAGCTATTTCTCAGCAACGCTGGCTTGGGAACGATTGGTGACCCTCAACGATAGTAACCGCAACCAGCAATACGACATTGGCGAGTCCTTTGCAGACCAGGGGCTCAACAATCTCGATCTGTATCTCATGCGGGCAGAAGATACAGACATTGCCAACAGCGTCTGGTCCTCGGTGAGTGCTGAAGACAGCATCGAGCATCTATTCACCCAAATTCCAACCACGGGGAACTACAAGCTGCGGGTCGTCTATCAACAAGCCGTGCATGATGCCACCAGCCAGCCCTATGCATTGGCATGGTGGGCGATGGGGGCGCATTAGTCACAGCCGCGTTGTCACAAACCCCTGCCATCGTAGTCGCCAGTCTGCTTAGGAAAAAACTGTGGGCCACTCTGCGGATGGGCAAAGCATCAGCAAGGTGGCCAAAGCTATCCCTTTGAGGGGGACAGTTTTTTATCTGATTGGTCATCCTGACTATGTATGTAGATCAGGCTTGATTTTTGCTGTCAATTATCCCCTATTCAATTAGAAAAGTCGGAGCAGCAGTCGCTAGTCTTAGGGCAAGCCTACAAACTACCTTTGCCTTGCGCAAAGCGCCAGATGGTAAGTGTCCCAGGGTCTATCCAGGCTTAATAGCTAGGATCGTGGTTGATGGAACATCTGCATC
>JAQCKL010000120.1 GCA_027592485.1 Cyanobacteriota bacterium | reverse complement strand
AGCAGGTCTTACCAAAAAAAGTTCGGTTTTTAGACTCTATGGCAACCTAATTTAGGTGCGATTGCCCTGATATTGGCTGCTCTTAGAAGCAGATCAAGGTCTAAGTTCGACAGTGTGAACAGATTCCTGAGTGATACTGGTGGCCTAGATTTAGGTAGGGTGCTTAAATCATATGAAGAAGGAAGAGTTCTGTTGTGGTCATCAAAAATCAGGAATTTTGGAATCCTTGCCGAGAGAATTTCTTCCGCACTAAGGCTAGGATCCGGCATTCTGGATTGGGCAATAAAATCATCGATTAATTCTAAAATCTTCTCGGAATCGCTAATTTTTTGACTAGCGTCTTGCCCATCGATAATTGACCTAAGACTGACTGAATGAGAAATGCTGCTTTTTTCAAATGCCTCTAAAGATTCAAGAAGCATGTAGGCTTGTCGAAAAAATGGCTCAAATTCTGTTTGCAGATCAGAAGAGTTAGAATCCTGATTTTCGAGAAAATCTTTAAGAAAACCTTCAAGTTTACTCTTTCCATTTACAGGTCTTTCAAGAGCAGGTGAAATTCCATAAATCCTCTTTCCATCTAGTTGCTTTTTGATGTAAAACCACTTGACCTTAGTACCTTCATATATCTCAGCAAGAGCCTCTCGATCAGTATCATCCAACAAGAAAGCAGCTTCGATAATGATATCTTCATCGTTCAAAGTCGATTGCATTGAACGATTCAGAACACTCGGCAAAAATTTTCGATCACTATTGAGGTAAGTCAAGGCCTGTAATATAGAACTTTTCCCTGCCTCATTCGGGCCTGTAATTGCAATAGTTTTTCCGAATGTATTAAGGGTTACTTTATTGAAGCGCTTATATCCTGTGACTTTCACCCAATTAAGATCCATATAAAAAATTCCTATAGCGTTAATGCGTAGATTCAAATTTCAAGTGCAACGGCCTGCACAAAGCTGCTGGAGTCGTTCGTAGAGATCTGAGTATATGGATTTCTCGCTGTCCCTACAGCAGAAAGGGTTTCGCCCTGATCGAGGAGATATCCCCTTTGCCCCATCAAGAGCGGCTTTTGGCAGGTGTTGCACTTCATTCTTGAATTGGCCATGTGTCAGCTCAAGACTGAATTTATTCTGAACACTATTTTATATGACATTCTTTGCATTGGTTTCTAGCCTCTCTTTTAATTCAGGGGAAAAATGATTGGTTAAATAGAAAATCAAGATGAGCCTTCATGGGTAAAGCCCCACGTCTTCTAAGATCTCTTCAATAGTCACTACATCACCAAACAAGCTTGCAAAACAGGTGTTTTTCTGCGTAACACCAGCGGTATCTGTATCAACGGAGTTTATTGTCCGTCGGATTGTGCCAAATTTCTAATAATCACCTCAGCGGTTGCTTGGGCCTGCTCCAGGTGGGGCACATGGCCACATTGGTCAATCCAAACCAATTGGCTATTGGCGATCGCCCCCACAAATTTCTCCGCATCAGCGGTGCCCAGAATCTGATCCTGACGGCCCCAAATCACCTGGGTCGGCACGGTAATTTGACTGATTTTGTCACTGAGGAAGTTGTAGCCGCCGCTTTTAGTAAAGGCAATCAATGCCTCAGACCAACGGGGGCAGGCTAGGTGCAGGGAGGCGCACAGTTCCGCATCGGCGGTCACCCAAGCGCGATCGCAATAGGCATTTAGGCTGATGCGCCGTCGCACCCAGGCATTTTTCAAAAAGGCGGTGGCCCAGCGATCCAGCGGCGGCACCATCACCTTTTCCATTGCCGGACCGACGGCAAAGCCAGCGCTATCCAGCAGCACCAATTTCTGTACGGCGTCTGGATAGGTGAGGGTAAAGTCCAGGGCGGCAGCCCCACCCATAGAGGCCCCCACCAACACCATGGGCTGACCAATCTGCTGCTGCCAAAAGCTGTGTAAATGGAGCTTGATCGCTCCTGGATCAAAACTGGGGCTAAGGGTGCGATCGCTAAAGCCAAATCCCAGCAGGTCTAAGGCCCAAGTCTCGGCAGTGGTCGCGAGCAAGGGCAACAGCCGCCGGAATTCAAACAGTGAGCTATCAAACCCATGGAGCAGCAGGATGGGGGTGCCTTGACCTTGGCGGACATAGGTACTGGGAATCGGAGTCTCTACCAGGGGTGTTGAGACCAAAACTTGCTCGACCTGTTGGGCCAGCGTCCGAGAGGTGGCTTCCGTTAGATCAGCAGCGGCAGCGGGCAAAACCATGGGCGGTCAGAAAATCAGAGCATCACCGCATTCTAGACCTTGATGAAATTGATTTCCCCCAACGCCTTACTCAGGGGATAGGGTTCGGGGCTTGCTGCGGTAATAGCTGGCCACCAGGGCCATCATCAGCCACCAGAGGGTGCTCACCTGGGGGCGATACCAGACCGTATCGACTAATCCGTGGGTCAACATCCCCACCAGGGCAGCGATCGCCGCCATCAGCCAATAGCCCTGGATCGACTGCTGCTCCCGCAGGCGCTGCAACTGCCGCCAGCCCTGGCCAAACACCACCACCATCAGCCACAGGAAAGCGGTCACCCCAACTAGGCCCGCTTCCACAGCGGTTTCCAGGAATACGGAGTAGGCGCTGAGGGCGGTATAGCGGGGCCGCTGATAGAGGGGATAAACCTTGTTGAAGGCGTCGTTACCGGGGCCAATGCCCAAAATCGGGCGATCGCGAATCATATCCAGCACCCCCGCCCACACATTGATCCGGAAGTTGTTGCTGCTGTCCTCACGGCCCGCGAACATGCTCATGACGCGATCGCGCAGGGGATCTACGGCCAAGACCGCCAGCACCACAAAGGCAGCCGTTCCCCCCAGCAAAGCCGGTAACGCCCACCGTTGCCAGAAAGTATTGAAGCGGACACTCCAAAAATGCATCAGCAGCACCAGCAGCACAAAGCTACCGGCCATAAACCCTAGCCATCCCCCCCGGCTAAAGGTCAGCACCAGGCAAGCGGTATGGGTCAGGGCCAAGACCACCGCCAAAGCTTTGGGCATCCAGCGGGGCCAAGCAAAGATCGCCGCCCCACTCAGCATCACCGCCGGAATCAGGTATCCGGCCAACAAATTAGGATTGCCTAAATAGCTATAGACCCTGGTCGTCCCAGCCGAATTCGAGGTGGGATCGACCCAGGTCGCCAGGGCTTCGGCCCCGAAAAACCACTGCCGCAGCCCATACACCGACACCACCAGGGCAGTGAGTAAATAGACCGTTACCAGGCCGGTACGCAGTCGTGGTTGTCGCATCACCCGCGCCATCAACAAAAACAGCACCAGGTTCAGCGTAAGTTTCACCAGTCCCTGTAGGGCAGCGGCCTTGACCGGGGATAGGGCAGTGGCTAGGGCCATCGCGCCCCAATACACCACCATGACTAAATGGATTGGGGTGAGTCCTTCTCCTGCTTCATCGGAGAGGGTGAGCAGCATCCAAAAACCGGCGCAGGCTAGCAGCAGCACCCCAATTAACGTAGTGGAGACATAGGGAGACAGGGCCAGCAGGACGGCGATCAGGATCAACCCAATCACATCTCCCCAGGGCAACAGGGTACTCCCCTGCCGCCACTGCCGCAGAAACCCCAACAGGCGATGGACCACGCTGACTTCCCGCCATTGGTGGAGGGCAAAGCGGTTAAGGGTGATCTGCTGCCAAACGGTGCTGAACATTAGGGATGAGGACAACGTCACTCCTGAGGGTACCAAAACCAAGCAGTCCTGCCTAAGATGCTGGGCATTGGGATCGGACATTGGGAACCGACGCCAGCCCAACTCACCCCGCCGTTCCTACAGATCCCTGGGTTCTTGGGGATGGTCCGATTGTTTTCGGGTGCCCCAGCGGCACCCAGGGATCTCAACCCTCCACAGATCGCCTCCTGGCACCGCCACCTACCATCCAGGGCAGGCTGGTGTTCCTATCCCCATCGCCCTATTACCAAAGGAAGCACCCTGCTTTATTTGAAGAAAGTAAACTTATATTACAAGCCTGAGATATTTTTTCCTCACCTCCCTCGAACCGCCCCCTTGCCAAGGGGCGATCGCCCCCAGACCTAAAGCCTGAGAGGTTAACCTGCAAGCTTTTACCCCAAAGGATCACAGCAAATTTGAGCGGCAAAACCAGGTGGCGACACGCACACAGATCGTAATTTTCGCTACTTTTTTCGAAATCTTAAGAATCAAGGTCACCGTGACCTGTTAAGTTAGCGTCATAAACTTTTGATAACTTTTTCATTGCGTTTCCTTATCGGTTGAACTTCAAGACCAAGGCAAGCGACGAAGTGTCAAAAGCACTGATAGTGTTAATCTGGTTTTTGCATAAATGATTCAGGACTCCATCAAACCCCAGCGAGCACAACGCTCACCCTGGCAAGCCCTGTGGCAACACCTCACCGTTAAAGGGCTGATCCTGGGGGCGATCGCCCTCTTCCTCACCACCGTTAGCGTTGACGCCTTTTTTCACAACGCCCTCGCCGCAGAGATGGTGACTCCGCCCCTAGAACTCTCTGCCACGGTCTCTTCAGCGACTGAGTTGAGCCAGTCCGAGTCCATGGAGGCATCCTCCCCACAAACCCTGGAGCGGCTCAGCCACAACGGCCTCACCCACGGCACCCTGACCCGCCACCACCTCACCAGCGCCCATCTTTTCTCAGCGGTGTAGGTCGTCATTATTTTTGGCCTAGCCCCTCTTTGGGAGGGGCTAGGGTTGATTCTTTAAAGGGATAAAAACTGTCTTTGTTCAAAACCGATCGCTCCATCGAGATTTCGTGACAGCCGTTCAACCTGGCCGCGATGTTTGGCGGGGCTCACAGGGCGTGTTGGCTTTTTCTCTGCTGAATGAATCAACCCTAGGCTAGGGGGGCTGGGAGCTGGCTATGATGGCTAGATGGAAAATTCCGTCAAGGTGGGGTGACTCCCTGCCCCCGACATCAACTGCTGAGGAAGAAAAACTGTGGATATTACCCCAGCCATTGTGGGTCTGGGCACGCTGCTCCTTTCGGTCGTTGCTGCCGTTTTTAAAGGGGAAATTGCTAGCCTCTACCGCTCCTGGAGCCTCTACCACGCCCGACCCTTTGACCAAGACCGTAAACCCGACACCCCCGATCGCTGCCAGCTCTACAATCCCTCCACCGGCGGCTGGGAAGACATTCTGATCGAGAAATATCAGTTTTCGCTCAAGCCCGACCGTAGCGGCGTGTTCATTTGCCACACCGTTACGACCAATGGCAAAGCCTGCCTAGCCAAGGAGCGAATTTCCTTCGATGACTGGGCGAAGATGCGCAAGCGCTCCATGCCCAAGGCAGATTAAGGGCGTTCTTGAGGGCGCTGGGCTGGCTATGCCAATTAAATGGATCCGTTTGATCGCGATCGCCCTCCTCATCCTGGGGACGGCTTTTCGCTTTGCCCATCTGGACCGCAAGGTGTACTGGCACGACGAAGCCTACACCTCAATGGTGATCACGGCCCGTCCGGGTCGGTATCTGAGCCAAGACCTGTTTCAGAATCGGGTGGTAAAACCGGCGGATCTGCTGGCCTACCAAGATTTTGTTCCCGATTTGACCCTCAAGGACATGGTGGTACGCAAGGGCATTGAAGATGTCCAGCATCCCCCCCTCTACTATGTCTTGCTGCGATTTTGGGCGCAGGTCTGGGGGACAGCACCAGTGGTCACGCGCGGTTTTTCGTCGCTGCTCAGCCTCCTGGTCTTTCCGGCGCTGTATGGGCTGTGCCGGGAACTGTTTGCTTTGCCGCTGAGTGGTTGGGTGGCGATCGCCCTATTTGCCGTATCGCCGCTTCACCTGGTCTTTGGCCAAGAAGCCCGCGAGTTTGGGTTTTGGACCGCCCTGATCCTGGCCAGCAGTGCGCTGTTGTTGCGGGCGATGGACAGGCCCTCTTGGCGCAACTGGGTGCTATACGGGGTGTCGATGGTGGCGGCGGCTTACACGGCGCTGTTTTCGGTGTGCATTGCGATCGGGCATTTTGCCTATGTGCTCGGTACCGATGCAGGCAATCAATTGGGGCGATCGCCACGGGTCGGCAAGCGCACTATATTTTGCTTCGGGACGCTGTGTTGGGTGGCGGTGTTTTTTCTGCCCTGGGTATATTTCATCGTTGCGGCCCACCAAGAGCTGGGGGGAACCACGTCTTGGACTGCTGTGCCGTTAACGCTCCTTGTCGGCGTGCAGGCCAGCGTTTTTAACTTCAGCCGCAGCTTCGTTGACTTCAATTTTGGTTTGGATGCGGCGATCGCCTATCTCCTGGCCCTACCTATCCTGGCTCTACAGGGGTATGCCCTCTATCAGCTTTGTCGCACTGCACCGAGAAAAACGGGGTGGTTTATGGTCACGTTTATGGGGGTGACGGCGCTCTTCTTTGGGCTGCCAGATCTGCTGTCAGGGGGGCAACGCTTCACGGTGACCCGCTATCTGATTCCCTGTTTTGTGGGGTTGCAGCTGGCGGTGGTTTATCTGCTATCCAGCAATTTCACGGCCCGCCCAAGCTGGAAGCGCCGATTTGCCACCCTGGTTTTCTCGCTGCTGATTGCGCTGGGGGTGCTCTCTTGTGGGGTGTATGCCCAGGCAAATACCTGGTGGAATAAGGGGCTGAGTTCTAACTATCACCAGGTGGCTGAATTGATTAATGGGGCAGAAGCGCCGCTGATTGTGACGGATGCGTTTAGCTATAACCCAGCGAGTATGATTTCGCTGAGTTACCTGCTGGAGCCGGAGACCCAATTTTTGTTGCTGCCCCGAGTTGAAGAGTCATTTTCTGTCACAGATTTGCCGAGGGACGCGAAAACCATCTTCCTATTTAATTTGCCAGGGATTTTTAGAGAGCAGTTTGAAGTGCGATATCCAATCACTTTTTCACTCGCCTTTCAAGATCCTTGGAACGAAGTCTGGGAAAGTGATGTGCCGTCAAGTCTCCAGTCAAGACAAGACTAGGAAAGAGGTCCTGTTTCAGGACATGGGTCAGGCAGTCAGCAAGAGCCGTTCTTCCACTGGCTCCGCATTGAAAACGACTGCGCTCAAGACGCCTAATCAACCCACGACTTTTTCATGTAGACATCCCGACAAAGCTTGACTGCTCTGAGCAACACCAACAATTGTCAGCTTTCCCCCACCCAAGTTGTCCGACCCGCACTGCCAGCCACGCTGGTAGCTGTATCACCATTGCTGAAAGCGCTTTGCTTTTACGTCTACCCACTCCAACGTCATTATCATCGGCACCGACGCGCGGCGATACCCTGGCCTACTGGCTAGCCAATCCCGGCCAACGTATTCTGATCCTAGAATGAGGCCCCTTTTTACCCCGCGAAAAAGCCAACTGGAACACCCGCAAAATCTTTGCCACCCGTCGCTAAAACGGCCATAACTGAAGCAGGAGATACTAGGGTGCTGCTCACATTCGCTCCTAGCTCCCCACCCTCACCCATGCCCCTCCAATTTAGCCGAGATATTTGTGGCGATTTAGCCCAAGCGGAGCAGCGAGAATGGCTGATCACCAACGGTATCGGTGGCTATGGCTGCGGCACCATGGCCGGTCTGCTCACCCGTCATTACCACGGTTTGCTGATTGCCGCCCTCAAGCCGCCCCTCGGGCGAACCTTGCTGTTTGCCAAGCTGGATGAAACCGTCCACAGCGGCGATGAGACCTATCAATTGGGGTGCGATCGCTGGTCCCCCAACACCCTCACCGGCCACGGCTACCGCCACCTCGAACGCTTCCACCTCGAAGGCACCACCCCAGTCTGGACCTACGCGCTGGGGGCCAATCTGCTCGAAAAACGGGTGTGGATGGAGCCCGGTGCCAACACCACCTATGGGCGCTACACCCTGATCCGTGGAATTGCCCCAATCCAGTTGCAGATCAAAGGCTTTGCCAACTACCGCGACCATCACCACAGCACCCATGCCAACGATTGGCAGATGCAGGTCGAAACCGTTGCGGACGGGCTGAAAATTACGGCGTTTGAAGCGGCTACCCCGCTCTATTGGCGGGTCGATCGCGGTGCCCTCACCCCCGAGCATACCTGGTACCAGGGCTACCACCTGGCCATCGAGCAGTATCGCGGTATCGATGCCACCGATGATCACCTGCATGTGGGGACCGTTAACGCCACCCTCGATCCTGGGGCATCCCTCACCCTAGTTGTCAGCACAGACCCAACCGCCGATCGCGATGGAGCCCAGGCCCTGAAGCGGCGATATGACTACGAGCGATCGCGCCTGCCGATTCCCCTCCAGAATACAGAGCCGGAGGGCGCAAGCCCTTGCGCCCCTACGCCTTTCCCAACCGGCCCGGAGGGCACAAACCTTTATCCCCTCACGCCCCTCGCCCAACTGCACCTCGCTGCCGATCAATTCATTGTCGATCGCACCGTTGAAGGCACACCCGGCAAAACCATCATTGCGGGCTACCCCTGGTTTGGGGACTGGGGCCGAGACACCATGATTGCCCTGCCGGGGCTCACCCTGGCCACAGGGCGGTTTGACGTGGCGCGAACGATTTTGCAGACCTTTGCCTGCTATCTCGATCAGGGCATGTTGCCCAACGTGTTTCCCGAGGCGGGGCAAACGCCCCATTACAACACCGTCGATGCCATCCTCTGGTATTTCCAGGCCGTGCGCGCTTACTGGGTCACCACCGAAGACCAAGCCTTCTTGGCAGAACTGTTTCCGGTGTTAGAGACGGTGATTCAATGGCACCAAACGGGCACGCGCTATCAAATTCACCTGGATACCGATGGGCTGCTCTATGCGGGAGAAGCTGGCGTCCAACTCACCTGGATGGATGCCAAGGTGGGGGATTGGGTGGTGACCCCCCGCATCGGCAAGCCGGTGGAGGTGAATGCCCTTTGGTACAACGCCCTCGTCACCATGGGGGAATTTGCCCAAGTGCTGGGAAAGGCGAGTGAGCCCTACCAATATCTGGCCGACCAAGCTCGCCAGGGGTTCCAGCGATTTTGGCAGGGTGAACGGGGCTACTGCTACGACGTTTTGGATGGTCCCGACGGTGATGATGCAACCCTGCGACCCAACCAAATTTTCGCCGTCTCCCTCCCCGCCAGCCCATTAACGGCTGCCCAGCAAAAGGCGGTGGTGGATACCGTTGCCCGACGGTTGCTGACCTCCCATGGATTGCGGTCCCTTGATTGCCGCCATCCGGACTATGTCGGTCACTACGGTGGCGATCCGCTACAGCGGGATGGCAGCTACCACCAGGGCACGGTCTGGGGCTGGCTAATCGGTCCCTTTGTACAGGCCCATTGGCGGGTCTATGAAGATGCGACTGCGGTTGGGCAGTTTTTGCAGCCCCTGGTGGCCCATCTGGGCTCGGGCTGTGTGGGGAATCTGAGTGAGATTTTTGATGGAGAGGCCCCCTTTATTCCCCGAGGGACTTTCGCCCAAGCCTGGACTGTGGCTGCGGTGCTACAGGGGTTGCAAATCGGGCCGGGGGCATGCCCCGCTGACCCATCGCCTTTGCTGATCTGATGGGCTGGCTTGGCTGATCTAGGGGGTGCCGGATCCCTAGAACCCTGGCAATGTGCCCTAATCCCTAACCCTGACATAACCCATACCCATGATCGCTGAACACCAAAAACTCCAAGCTAGCCACAACCCCGCCACCCCTTGGAAACAATGGGGGCCTTACCTGAGCGATCGCCAATGGGGCACCGTCCGCGAAGACTACAGCGCCAATGGCGAAGCCTGGGACTACTTTTCCCATGCCCAATCCCACAGCCGCGCCTATCGCTGGGGGGAAGATGGCCTGCTGGGGATTTGCGACGATCGGCAGAAATTGTGCTTTGCGATCGCCCTCTGGAATGGTCAAGATCCGGTGCTGAAGGAGAGGCTGTTTGGCCTCACTGGCAACCAGGG
>JAQCKL010000119.1 GCA_027592485.1 Cyanobacteriota bacterium | reverse complement strand
AGTTCGCAGGCAAAGTGCGTCCTAAAGGGGCTGGCATCGAAGTGGGTGATGGGGGCAGCGCCACTAGTGCCCTGCATCATGGCTTTCCAAAAGGCATCTACGGAGAGGCCGATCGGGGTTACGGCCCCCATTCCTGTCACCACAATGCGTTCGTTCATAGGATTTTTGCGAGAAGACGGCAATGGCTCTGCCAGAGTCATCACCCTATAATACCGACTCGTCAGGATCTTTTAGGGCGAGTCAGTCGAGGTCAAAACACTCCGTCAGTCTGGCTTCCCCAGAGGGCGATCCGCTGGGTGCCAAACTGATTCACCCCGCGTCAGAATTACTAACGGTAACTTTTTCGAGTCCTGCCTAGGGCATTGGCAGACTGGGATGGGTCGCGAAGCCGTCGTTCTCTTGCGGTTTTGAGCTGCTCAATCTCTTGCCCCAGGGCCTGAAGGGTTGCTGGTTGCTGCTACAGCAGATCCACCCAGTCTGCACGAGAGGCCTGAGCTAAACGCTCTAAATCCTGGCGCGCTGGAATCTAGTTGTCAGAAAGTTGTGAGGCCCCGCCATGGCAGCCTACTTCCGCCCTCGCAGGCTGTGCTAACCGGACTGGCGATCGATATATATCGCTATAAAGGTAGGGGGATGTGGTCAGGGTCAACAATAATCCTGTTTTGGCCTAACCCTGACTTCACTATCAGCTGATCATGAGTTCGCCATGAAAGTCTTGGTTGTAGAAGATGACCCAATGGTCTCGCAGAGTCTGCAATACCTGCTGGCTAGCTATCACTACGCCGTCGATATCGCCGTAGATGGGGAAGCGGGGTTACAAATGGCCGAGGCCTTTGGCTATGACCTGATTGTGCTGGATCTGATCTTGCCTAGGTTAGATGGGCTGGGCTTATGTCAGCAACTGCGTGCCAAAGGCTGTCAAATCCCGATATTGCTGTTAACCGGACAAGATGGGGTGCACCAAAAAGCCATCTCCCTGAATGCGGGTGCCGATGATTATGTGGTTAAACCCTTTGATACTGAGGAGTTGATGGCGCGGGTACAAGCCCTCTTGCGGCGAGGTGATCTCACCACTCAGCCGATATTGTCCTGGGGCCATCTCAGGGTTGATCCCATTGCCCATCGGGTTACCTATGGCACCGACACCCTGGCAATGACGCCTAAGGAATTTGCCATCCTGGAATTGTTTTTGCGCAATGCTCAGACGGTATTTAGTCCCCAAATGATTTTGGACCAAGTGTGGGAGTCTGCCGAATCCCCTGGGGAAGAAGCCGTTCGGGTTCATATTAAGGAATTACGGAAAAAATTGGGTCGGGTCGGGGCACCTAAGGATTTCATTCAAACGGTGTATCGCACCGGCTATCAGCTCAACCTTGCCTATTCATCAGCGCTGGTGGAGATCCCCGATGAACAGCTCTCGGCTCCCCAAATTGCTGAGCTGAAGGCGGCCAAGGAGAAACTCCGGGAGACGCTGGAGCAGTTACAGGTCACACAAGCCGAACTAAACCAGAAGAACGATGCCCTGGAGCGGGCTCACCAAACCTTTGCGCAAGAGCGGCAGCAATTAGAGCGGGTCCAGGCTCACCTTGAAGATCGCGTGGCGGCGCGCACGCGTGAATTGGCCCAGGCAAATCACCAATGCCAGCTCCGGGAATTTCAGTGGCAAGCCCTATTTGGGCAAGCGCTGGATGCCATGGTGATTGCCGATGACGATGGCTGCTGTGTGGAGACTAACCCCGCCGCTTGCGATCTATTTGGGGCCACTTCGGCGCAACTCCGTCCTCGCCGCCTGGGTGATTTTGTGGGCTCAGGTCAGGATTTCTCCCAGGTTTGGCAGCAGTTTTTGCAGCAGGGTCGACTCTCTACGGAAGGGCGGATCGTTCGGGCCGATAACACGATTCGGCATACGGAATTTAAGGCGATCGCGAACGTTGTGCCCGGTCGTCACCTGCTGATTTTTCGGGATATTAGCGAGAGGGCGTGGCTCGAAGCCGAACGCAAGCGGCTTGAAACTGAGCGTCAAGAAACCGAGGTCATCCGGCAAGCCGTAGACCAAGCCCTCCAAAACAGTGAAGATCGCCTGCATCTGGCCCTTGATCTAACCGGCATTGGCAGTTGGGATTGGCAAATGGATACGGGTGTCGTGACCTGGAATGCCAATCACTATCACTTATATGGCTATGAGCCCGGTGAGGTAGAGCCCAGCTACCCCCTCTGCCATGACCCTGTACACCCAGAAGACGTTACCCATGTGGAACAAAGGCTCACCGCCGCTCTGGAAACTCAAACCGATTATGAGGCGGAATACCGGGTCCTATGGGCGGATGGCAGCGTTCATTGGATGGTGGGTAAAGGGCGGGCCATTTACGACGACGAGGGACAACCCATACGCATGGTGGGGGTGATCCTTGATGTCACCGATCGCAAACAGCTTGAGGTGGATCTAAGGCAGCGTGAGGCCCGCCAACGGGCTTTGATTGAAGCTATTCCTGACTTAATCGAGCGCATTAACCGAGAGGGCATTTACCTGGAATTTATCGCCCATCCCGATTTTCCAGTGCTGGGGAACGACGCTGCAATTGTGGGGAGTCACGTCTCAACCCAACTCCCCACCGCTGTTGCTCAGCAGCGCATGGACTATATCCAACAAGCGTTGCAAACTCAGTCTATTCAGATCTACGAGCAAGACCTCTCAAGGGCAGGCAAAACTCAAATCGAAGAGGTGCGGGTCGTCCCCTATAACGAGGATGAAGTGTTGCTGCTAATCCGTGACATCACCGATCGCAAGCAAGCCGACGTCCAATTGCAGGGGACAGCACAGCGACTGGCCCTGGCCACCCGTGCCGCCAAAATTGGCATCTGGGAGCACGAGCTAGGGACAGACCGATTGATTTGGGACAGGTACATTTGTGAGCTCTATGGGTTTGATCCCGAAGCGTTTGATGGCCGCTATGACACCTGGCGACAGCGTATGCATCCTGAGGATCTAGCCATGGCTGAGGCGCTGGTCCAGAAAACCCTGGATGGGGAGCAGGATGGTTTTCAATGTGAAATTCGGGCCGTTTTACCCAATGGACAAATCCGTTTTATTGAGGCCCACGCCATTGTGGTGCGGGATGCCGAGAACGTCCCTCGGCGGATCATCGGAGCGAATCGGGACATTAGCGATCGCAAACAAGCCGAAGTTCAATTGCAACAAATCACCCAGCGATTGGCTTTAGCCACGCACTCCGCCCAGATTGGGGTTTGGGAGCTTGACTTTGTTGAAAATCGGTTCGTTTGCGATGAGCGGATGCATGAAATTTATGGCTTACCCCCAGGGGAACTGAATGGGAATTATGAGACCTGGCGGTGCAGAGTCCATCCTGATGATCTATCCGCAACCGAAATTGAAGTGCAAGCTGCTATTGCAGGAGACAGAGACTATCACGCCGAGTTTCGGATTGTGCAGCCGAATGGGCAGATTCGCCATGTTGAGGCCCATGGCATTGTGTTACGCGATCCTGGCGGCCTCGCGCTTTCCAGTACTGGGGTGAACTGGGATATCACCGATCGCAAACAGGCTGAGCAAAAAATTCAAGAGCAAGCCGCTTTACTCGATATTGCCTCTGATGCCATTATCGTGCGTGATTTGGACCAGCAAATTTTGTATTGGAACAAAGGAGCCGAGCGGTTATATGGCTGGCTGGCGGCGGAAGTGATCGGGCAGCCAGCCGATCGACTACTACGCCCTGACACCGGCCAAACAGCGACGATTATGGCTCAGCTGCTCGATCAGGGGGAGTGGCAGGGGGAGATGCGGAAAGTCACGAAAACGGGTGAGGAAGTCATCGTTGCTGGACGTTGGACTTTGGCCCAGCATGGGGCTGACCAGCCCAAATTTATCTTGTCGGTGGCGACAGATATTACTGATCAGAAACGACTGGAGGCTCAGTTCCATCAGTCCCAACGGCTCGATAGCCTAGGGCGGTTGGCGAGCGGGATTGCCCATGACCTCAACAACGTCTTTACGCCCATTCTGACGATGGCCCAGCTCTTAAGCCTGATCCAACCCGACTTGAAAACGAACGCCGCCCAAGAGCAGTTGCGCCTGATTGAGGAGAGTGCCAAACAGGGCGCAAATATGGTCCAGCAAATTCTGACGTTTGCTCGGGGCAGCAGTGAAGCGCGAACCGTGGTCGATCTGGCGGCGCTGTTGCAAGATGTGGCCACCCTGATCCGTCAAAGTTTTCCCAAATCCATCGACATTCGGCAGGACTCGCCCGAGCCGGGTCAATCGTTAAGGGCCGTGCTAGCTAACCCAACCCAGCTCCATCAGGTCTTGATGAATCTCTGCATTAACGCGCGCGATGCCATGGCTGGGGGTGGGGTTTTGACCCTGACGGCCAAGAATATAGCCGTTGACGCGGCGTTGGCCCGTAAACATTTGGGTGCCCAAGTTGGCGACTATGTGGTCATCACCGTGGGCGATACCGGTACCGGCATGACGCCAGAGGTGTGAGATCGCATCTTCGATCCCTTTTTCACCACTAAACCCGTTGGCCAAGGTACGGGCTTAGGATTGGCGATCACCTTGGGCATCGTGAATAACTACGGGGGATTTCTGCAGGTTTTTAGTGAGGCGGGACGCGGCACAGACATGCAGGTTTATTTGCCCGCTGCTGAAGCCACCCCAACGATTCGCAGTGCTTTGGATGGGAAATTGAACGGCAATGGGGAACTGATCTTGGTAGTGGATGATGATGTGGCGGTGCAACGCAGCACTCAAGCCCTGCTAGAAAGTCATCACTACCGGGCATTAATTGCCAACGATGGGATTGAGGCGACGGCACTTTATGGGCAACATCAGGCTGACATTAGCCTCGTCGTCTTAGATGTGATGATGCCAAACATGGGCGGCATCCCCTTAGTTCGCAATCTGAAAGCGCTGGATCCGACCCTTAAAGTCATTGCTATCAGCGGTTTAGAGAGCAACCGTGAGCCGGTTTTAGCGGTGGGAGCCAATACCTTTTTGACCAAGCCCTATCCCCTCGAAGATCTCTTGAGTACGGTGCAGGGTCTGATGGGCGATCAATAGCGGCGGGGTTTTAGGCCTTGGCTTGGGCGGGTCCATTTACTGACTCAGAGCCCGAGCCTAGGTCCGCCGTCGCTGCCACCAGAGGGGCGCTAATGAGAGCAGCGCCAAACAGCCCAAGGCCCAGGTCAAATGCCAGAGTCCTTTCCCGGCCATGGCCTCAATACTGGCCAGCCCCACCCAGGTGTAAGCCACCGTACCAGGCGCAATACCGATTAAGGTGCCGAGGGCGTAGGCCCCCACCGGCACTGAGGTGAGCCCAAACAGAAAATTGACCAAGTTAAAGGGGGAGAGGGGCGCAAACCGCACCGCCAAGACGCAGTTGAGGGAATGGGTATCCATCAATTTATCCAAGCGGCCCAGGTACTTGTGGCGGCCAAATCGGCGGCGAAACCAATCCTGCAATAAATATCGGGCGACATCAAAGGCAGCGATCGCCCCCACCGTGGCCCCAATCAGCGACCAGAGCGATCCCCACCAGAGGCCAAATAGGCCCCCACCAATTAACACCAATACGGTACCCGGCACCCCAAACACCGTCGCTACGATGTGAATGGCTAAGAATACCGGCACCTTCCAGGGACCCAGACCATTGAAGGTGGCAATTAGTGCTGGCGGGTCAAACAGGAGGGGCACATAGCGCCAGCCCCAAGCCAAACAAATGCCAGCCGCCACCAATACCCAAAAGGAGCGTTTACGGAAGATTGATGGCGATAGGGGGTGATCCGTCATGAACGTGGCATGGGGGCAAGTGACGTCGGCAATTTCTCAAGACTACAGGGCTGTTTCCGTTTCTTCACTACCAATGCTAGGCACAGATTCCTGCAGGGCCTTGCGGGCAACGCGGGTGACGTAGACGGTGACCGCAACGGTGGCAATAAAGGCAATGATCCGGATCGCCCAGGTAATGGCAGGGTTGCTGGGGGTTTCCCCGGCCCCGAGGGTGGCCAGGTTTCCGGCCAAGGAGCCCAGATACACATACATAATCGTCCCAGGGATAATGCCGGTGGTGCCGACCACATAATCTTTGAGCGAGACCTTGGTTAGGCCCAGGGCGTAGTTGAGCAGGTTAAAGGGAAAAGCCGGAGACAGCCGAATCAAGAAGATGATCTTGCCCCCCTCCCGCGCGATCGCCTCATCAATGGATTTGAACTTAGGATTACCGGCAATTTTTTGCCCCACCCAATCTCGGGCCACGTAGCGCCCCACCAAAAAGGCGGCGGTTGCCCCCAGCATGGCTCCAATAAAGACATAGATAGAGCCCTGCACCACCCCAAAGACGACCCCCGCACCAAGGGTGACAATTGATGCGGGCACAAAGGCCACCGTCACCACCACGTATAAAACAATAAAGGCGATGGGGGCGATCGCCCCCAAGCTATCGATCCAGGCTAAAGCACTCACCAGTTGTCCCTGCAATTGCCCCAACAATCCCTGGCTGGCGTTACCGGCAGCCTCCTGGGCAAAGGCGGGCAGGGTGGGCAACAGCCACAACGCCACCATGGCCAGCAGACTCAGTCGCAACCAACGCCAGGGGCGGCGGGTCAAGGGGTGGGGACGTTGAGGGGAGGGGACAGTCATAGATTTGAGTAGGTGAAAAACAACAAACGATTTCATAGCAACGCACCGCCACAGCTCGAACCACTGCCCGCTGTGCAGCCATAACAATAGGACCGGGTCTGCACCTGATCAATCACATCCAGACTGCCAGCGGCAATCAGGGTGGAGACGGTTACCGGTGTCCCATCGGGCAACTGAGCCGGGATCTCGGCCATCTGGTTGAAGTCACAGTCATAGATCTGCCCCAGGTAGTCAATCGATAGCTGGTTTCGACACATCAGCCCCGCCACGGTAGCTGGGTTGTGGTGGGCCGCCAAAAATTGGGTGTAGGCCAGCAGTAAACCCCGATGTTCGAGCTGAAAGCGGGTGCGGCCAATGGGCAGATTAGTAATGGTGAACAAATGGTTGAAGCGAATCCCAAACTGTTCAGCCAGATAATGCTTATAGTCTTGCTCTAGGCCCTGCTGATCAGGGGTGAGACGAAACTGATCGGTAGCGGGAATCGGTGGATTATAAACCAAGTCCAAACCCAGGGCTGGGTCTTGGCCATAGCCCCGTTCATTTAGCAATTGAATGGCGCGAATCGAGTCTTGATAAACCCCCTGCCCCCGCATTTTGTCCACATTGTCCTGGAGGTAGCAGGGCAGAGACGCGACCACTTGCACTTGGTGGCGGGCAAAATAATCAGGCAGATCTGCAAATCCTGGCTCGAAGAAAATCGTCAGATTGGACCGGACAATCACGGTTTTGCCTTTGGCTCTCGCGGCCTCCACTAAAGGCCGAAAGCCATAGTTCATCTCGGGAGCGCCTCCGGTTAGATCAACCGTTTCAACTTGGGGAAAATCGTTGATCAGCCGCAATAGGTCCTCTAGCACCGAGTCAGACAGCTCCTCGGTGCGGTGGGGGCCAGCCTCCACGTGGCAATGGCTACAGGACAAGTTGCATCGCCGCCCTAAATTGATTTGCAACGTCGTAATTGGGGTTTTGGTGAGGGGGGTCCCTAAGGTCTGGTCAAAGGCTTTCACCAAAGGAGTCGCGATGGGTCTAGGACGGGATACAACCATGGTTTTTCAGCGAATACGTTCTCGGTTTGGGGTGGATGTGGTTAGGCCTGTGGCTCAACGGCGGATCTGGGGATTCCCCAGTCTCCTCCACAGGAGGGTTCCAGGGCACATTAACAGTCTGGGGTCGGATAATAAGCCGTTTTGGCTGAACAAATTGCGCTTTAAGCAACAACCCTGCCCATTCAGACGGATTTCAGCCATCTGAACCTGATTGAACGGGCTGTACCTGAAATTCCCCTGAGAGACCCCCCGTGCCCCCATAAGTTTAGGAATCAGGGATTTCTCAGGAACCCTTGTTAGCTTTTGAAAGAGAGCCTTTTCCCTGTTTATGTTCAGTCCCCAACGCCTATTGTCGAATTTGCCATGGCGACCACCGGATTTTCGCTCCATTCGGTTTCGCCTCACCGCTAGCGTTGTCTTGGCCTCAGTTTTAGGCATTGGCGGGGTGTCGGGCTGGATGATTTGGCGTATGCAAAATATGTTGATCGAGGGGCATCGCCAGACGATCTGGACCTTGGCCGATCGCTTTGCTCAAGATGTAGAGCTGTACGAGGCGGTGATGCCCACCGACGAGGCCCTACAAAAGGTGATTGATCACCGCTCCCTCGGAGATATGGCGATTTGGGTGCGATCACCGGAGGGTGTGTCTCTGGGGCAATCCGAAATTTTGACCATGGGGTCTTGGCAGGTGGACGGCGTCTCTGCTGAGCTGAAAAAGCTGGCCCCAGGGAAACGCTTGGAAATCATCAACTGGGGCGATCGCCATTTCCTGGTTTGTGCCCAACCCCTAGAGGTGAATGGCAGCGTGTTGGGGGATGTGTTTGTGGCAATCGATATCACCCAAGATCGCCAGAGCTTTATGGTGCTCACCCGTGATTTTGCTGGGGTGAGCGCGGTGGTGATTGTGTTGGTAGCGATCGCTCTGGCAGTGTATGTGCGGCGATCGCTACAGCCCATCCAGGCCATTAGTCAGCAGATGGCTACCGCTACTGCCGAGAGCTTGGAGGCCACGCGCCTACAGCTCGACCAGGCCCCCACTGAGGTGCGAGAACTGGCCCAGACCCTCGACCAGACCCTAGCTCGCCTCACCACGGTTTGGGAGCAGCAACGGCGGCTACTCACCGATGTCTCCCACGAGTTGCGGACCCCCTTGACCCTGGTGCAGGGCTATTTGCAAAGCACCCTGCGCCGCTGTAACACCCTCACCGATATCCAGCGGGATGGTCTAGAAACCGCCGCCTCAGAGGCCGATCGCACCATTCGCATTCTGCAAGATCTGATGGTCTTGGCCCGAGCGGGCAATGGTCATCTCCGCCTCAACCTAGAGCGAGTTGATTTAAAGGGTCTGGTCTTAGAAGCGATGGAGATGGCCGAGGCCTCTAGAACCGAAGATTCCCCAGGGGAGGCCAGCAGACGGGTCGTTGCCCATATCGAAGCTGCGCCCCTATTTGTGCGGGCTGATGCCAATGCCCTACGCCAGTCTCTGGTTAACTTGATCGATAACGCCCTGAATTACTCTCCCCTCGACCAAACCGTCTCGGTACGGCTGGCCCAGGAAGGCGATTGGGCAGTGGTGGAGGTGTGCGATCGCGGTCGGGGCATCCCCCTCGCTGACCAGGTAGATATCTTCCAGCCCTTTTACCGGGTCGATGCCGATCGCTCCCGCGCTACTGGCGGCACCGGGTTAGGGCTCTCAATTGTTAAGACACTTGTGGAAGCGATGCAGGGCCGTATTCAGGTGCGTTCTAAACTAGGGCAAGGCAGTACCTTCACCGTTCAGCTACCGATATAGGCATTCAAAGGCGTTCAGAGGTGTTGATTCCATGACCCCCAAGATTTTGTTGGTGGAAGATGAGGAAAAACTGGCCAAGTTCATCGAGATGGAACTGGGCTACGAGGGCTATACGGTGACCGTGGCCAATGACGGGCTTTCGGGGCTGATGGCGGCACGGGATTCGGAGCCTGATCTGATTTTACTGGACTGGATGCTGCCCGGTCTCACAGGGGTCGAGGTCTGTCGTCGCCTGCGCAGCACGGGCTCCCAGGTGCCGGTGATTTTGCTTACGGCCAAAGACGATGTGGGCGATCGCGTCGCCGGTCTCGATGCCGGGGCCGATGACTATGTGGTCAAACCCTTCAGCATTGAGGAATTGTTGGCACGGGTGCGGGCGCAACTGCGGCGCAACCAGCCCCAGGAGGTAGATGCCCTCCAGTTTCAGGACCTCTCG
>JAQCKL010000118.1 GCA_027592485.1 Cyanobacteriota bacterium | reverse complement strand
ATTCGCATCATGGTGCGGCGACTCGCGTAGCGATTTTGACACCGAATAACTTTTCAAACATCCTCTGAACTTTATGCAGAGAGACAGCGCTCTAATTCCTTAAATTCCCAAGAGAAAACCTTGATTAGCTGTCAATTTCAGCTCTGGAAACAGCGCAGAAACAATGAGATCGCTCCCCCGAAACTGCTGTAATTCATACTCCCCATCCACCAGCGTACAAACCGTAAATGTGGGTTGCTTGGGCGAGCCAATATAGCGCCGTCCCCCAATGCCTAAATAATCTAAAATCCAATACTCCTCAATGCCCAGACGCTCATAGTCCGAGAGCTTCAAGGCATAATCATCTCGCCAATTGGTCGAAACCACCTCCACCACCAGCTTCACCGACTTGCCCTGCTCAATCACCGACGCACTTTCCCAGCGGCGCTCATGGGTTAGGCAAGGGCGATCGATGACGGCAACATCGGGCTCATAGCCGGTATCGGCATCGGTCTTGATAATGCATTCCCTCGGAATACAGTAAGGGGCTTGCAGCTCATCGATCGCCCGATTCAAGGTTTTGATGACAAACCCCGCAATCTCAGAATGTTTGCCCCTGGGTTTTGGCATCTCAACAATTACCCCTCGCCTGAGTTCGTAGCGACACCCTGAATGGTCTGGATACCAATCAATAAAGTCATCAAATGAGAGCGGTGTTTTATCAATAACGGCAATCATTGCGGTCTCACCTTTGCGGGGCATCTCACCTTAAACACAGTGTATGGGATAGCAGCGTGAGGTGGGCTGAACCCCATCTGACTGAAGAATGGCGTTAATGAACGGCGTTGGCGGGGGTGTTGTGCTTCAAAACCCCATCTTCCATATGGACAATGCGATCGGCAATATCCAAAATGCGGCTGTCGTGGGTGACGAGGAGAATGGTGCAGCCTTGGTTTTGGGCGAGATGTTGCATCAGCGTCACCACATCCCGTCCCGTCTTGCTGTCCAACGCCGCCGTCGGTTCATCCGCCAACAATAGCTTCGGGCGACTGACCAGGGCACGGGCGATCGCCACCCGCTGTTTTTGCCCCCCCGAGAGCTGGTCGGGGTAATGGTCCAGCCGTTCCCCCAGACCCACCAAATCCAGCATTTCGGCGGCCAGCATACTCATCTTTTCCACCGAATATTGGGGATGTACCTCTAGCCCCATGCGTACATTTTGGCGGGCCGTCAGACTTTCATGGAGGTTGTGGGCCTGGAAGATATAGCCAGTCTGGCGACGGGCCTGCACCAGATCCTCTGCGGTTGCGCCGCACAGCTCTTGGCCCAAAAACTTTAAGCTGCCCGACTGCACATGACGAAGGCCACCGATCAGGGTTAGCAGGGTGGTTTTACCCGAGCCGGAGGGGCCGGTCATTAAGACAATTTCCCCGGCCTTGATGTTGAGGGCAATGTCGAACAGGACCTGTTTTCGTTGTTCGCCGCGACCAAAGGCATGGCCGAGGTTGTGGATGGCAATGACGGGTTGGGGAGATGGCATGGGATTTTTAGATGTTTCGACTGCACTCCGCTCCGCTCAACAGGACCGGTTGGTGATGTCTGGATGGCAGATGATCTAAAACATGTCGGCGGGGTCAGCGGATTGGAGCTTGCGGGTGGCGATCGCCCCCGAAAACAGACACATGATGATGGTCATGGCCAGCACCGTCGCTGCCCGGTTCAGGGTCATGTAAATCGGCAGGGCTGTGGCGTTGGCGGCCACCTGATAGATGCCCATGGGTAACAGCAGCCCTGGAATAAAGCCGAGAAAAGCCATGATCAGACTTTCTTCGATGACGATGGTGAGTAAATAGCTGTGACGGTAGCCCATGGCTTTGAAGGTGGCGTATTCCTTGATGTGGGCATTCACATCGGTGGAGAGCACCTGGTAAACAATCACCACCCCCACCACAAAGGCCATCGCCGCCCCGATTGTAAAGATGAACCCGATCGGACTTTCCGTTTGAATTTGTTCCAGCTCGTCCTGAATGAAATCGTCCAGGGTCATGGCTTCGACATCATCCGGGAGATGGTCTTGCAACGCTTGGGCGACCTGCTCTGGGTCGTAGCCCGGTTCCACGTGCAGCAACCCGATGCTGACGCTGCCCGGATCGCGACGCGGAAAAAGCTGCAAGAAGTTTTGGGAACTGGTCACCAGTAACCCATCGGCCCCAAACGAAGCCCCCAGGCTAAACACCCCCCGCACGGACAGGGTGCGCCCTTCGGCTTCAGTGCTGACCCACTGCTGATTTTCGATCTGGGCGATGGTTTGCTGATAGTCACCCCGCGCCAGGCGATCAAATAACATCACATCGGGGATTTTGACCCGGTAGAGTTGGGCGTTCATTTCCGGCAAATTAAAGGCCGGATAGTCGGGGTCAAACCCCATCACTTGGAGGGAGGCTTCTTCGTTAGTTTCGGGGTGATTCCAGTTGATGTTATTGGAATAAAGGGCGCGGGCAGAGGCCACACCGGGAACATCTTGGGCCTGGTACAGCCGCCGACGGCTAAAGGTAGATAATTTCTGGGTGGTTTCGGCTTTGGGGCTGGCCAGGATCAGATCCGCATCCAGGGCTGCCCGAATTTGGGTGTTGCTCTCATAGAGCGACTCCTGAAACCCCAGCTGCATGAACATTAGCAAATCGGCAAAGGCAATCCCCGAGAGGGCTACCAGTAACCGGCCCTTGTGGCGACTGAGCTGTAGCCAGCCTAGGGGGGTGCGTCGTTGGAGGGAATTTAGCCAGCCCATCACAGCTCAATCTCCACTTCCACTTGCAGGTTGGTGAAGTTGGCGGCCACTTGGCTCGACTGGGCATCCAAACGCACCCGCACTTCCACCACTTTGGCATCGATGTTTTGACTGGGGTCGGTGTTAATTGCCCCCTGTTGTTCGACCTTCAGCCCCACCCATTCGACGGTGCCGCGCAGATCCCCAGGGAGGGCGGTACTTAAGATCCGCACCGACTGGCCCGGCTGCACCTTTTGCACATCGCTTTCGTAGACTTCGGCGATCGCCACCATCTGCTCGGTTTGGCCAATCTCCACAATCCCTTCCGAGGCGATTACCTCTCCGGCCCGCGTGTGGATGTCCATAATTACCCCGGCTTGGGGCGATTTGACGTAGGCCTGCTCTAGGCTGGCTTGGGCTTGATCTGCTGCGGCTTGGGCGCGACCCAGCTCCGCTTCTAAGACCTGCACATCCACCGATCGCACCGTGGCAATGGCCGAGAGGGTGGCTTGGGCCTTATTGACTTCAGGGGAACGGGTGGTTTGCAACCGGGTCAAATCGGCTTGGGCCTGCTGCAAACTTTGCTGGGTGGTTTGCAGGGTGAGTTGGCGGGTGTCTCTTTCAGACGCAGAGATCGCGCCCTGTCCATAGAGGCTGTCGTAGCGCTGGGCTTCCACTTCGGCATTTTGGACTTCCGCTTGGAGCCGGTTCACCGTGGCCTGTTGGGCGGCAATGCGCGCCTGCTGGTCGGCTTCGAGTCGGGCAATTTCGGCCCGTTGGGTATTGATGTCCCCCGGCTTTGCCCCGGCCCGCACTTGCGCTAAGCGGGCTTGGGCCACCGCTACCTCTTGTAGAGCTTGGTCGTAGCTGGCCTGGAGGCGATCGCGGCTATCCAAAATCGCAATCACGTCTCCCGCCTCAACGGCATCCCCCACCGCCACCAGGAGCTGATCGATGCGGCTCTCTTGGCTAGAGGTGGGGGCCGTCAGGTAAATCACCTCACCAGCGGGTTCTAACGATCCCAGGGCGGTGACGGTCGTAATCTCCGGGGCAACCATGGCCGCGTCTGGGGATTCAGCCGCCTGGGGCTGCAGTCGCCAGTACAGCAAGCTCCCCCCAGCCCCGAGGACGGCTAGGGCCGCGATCACCAGCCAAAGCGGTCGGGAGGGCAATGAAAAACGAGGGTTGTGGGATGCAGCTTCCATGGCATCAGCGCCTTAGCAAAGGGAATACGACGACACGCTTTACTAAACCGATTAGTAAAGTTACTGAACAGTTTAGTAAGAATAGTGGGAGGCGTCAATAAGTTCGATAAAATTCCCCCATGTGCTCTGTTTGCTCTGCCGAGGCCGAAGACTTGACCGACCCTAGACCAACATCGATTCATAACCTCACCGACAAGGCTTTGCTCATCCTGGAAGGCGCTCTAAAAACCTTCGCTGCGAGTGGTTATGCGGCGGCCAGCATGGATCGGATTGCGGCGGCGGCGGGGGTTTCTAAGCCGACGCTCTATAGCTACTTTCAAGATAAGGAAGGGTTATTTAAAGCCCTGGTTTGCCAATTCATTCTAGAAAAGCCCCATGCCGCTTTAGAAGAAAGCTTGCTATTACAGGCCCCGCTGCGGGATAGCTTGAAATATTTGGCCAGTACGCTGTTGGATGACACTGCGGGCAAGCAGCCCCAGTTCACGTTTATCCGGCTGGTGATTGGGGAGTCGGAGCGGTTTCCGGATTTGGCCCGTACCTTTCTCGAACAGGCCCACAAGCCTGCCCTCGAAAAGCTCACCTATTTATTCACCCACCATCCCGATGCCAACGCGGTTGATCCTGAGGTCTCGGCCCGGATATTTGGGGGCAGCATCATCCACTACATGATCACCCAAGAGATTTTGCACGGGCGAGATATTGTGCCGATGGAGCGCGATCGCTTCATCAATGGGCTCGTAGATGTATTGGTGAAGTGATTGGTTAGGATTGTTCCCGTCGCCACTGGACCCCTGAGGCGGTCTGGGGTGATCGCGGCTTGCTCAACCAGCCACTGGTCTCCGCATTGGTTAGCGTCAGGCCAGGTAGGGTGCGTTGCTGCTAAGCAAACGCACCACAATGATTACGGCACAATTGACAGCACCCCCCAATTAATCGCGCCTAATTCAAAAGACGGTAGTCCTAAAAAGGTAAGGATGGTTGTAATCCTCTTTCTGAAAGGGTTTCGACCAATGAGGCTAGCTTCTGAGTGCCGAAGTATCCTGGTTCTGCACAGGATTTCAACCCCCAATCCACGGGAGAATAGGTATTCCAGCCCTCAACGAGTACATATACTTAGCGCCTTCGAGAAGGACGTAAATCTTGATATCCCTTGCTGCATATAAGATTCAGCCATCCTTACCTATGGGGCACTACCCAAAAGACATCTTTCTGCCTGTTGAATGAATGCCTCGCTCTGCTGAATCAACTGTTGAGCATCTTCTTCACTTAGTTTCACCTCATCCTCAATGCCATAATCTCCCTGAGTTCTCTTATCCTGCGCATCAATCAGATAACGATGAAACTCAATCGGGACAAGACCTCTCTTAGCAACTTCCTTGCCAAACCCAGCAATCACAGCTCCATGACTCGAAAACGAAAGTCCCTGCTTCCATAAAAAGGCTTCCGCGATGTAAAACATCGTGTAATAAGCCCTGGAGCCAGCAAAATCATAAAGCTGATTGGATGCCAGCAGTTTAGACGCAGCCAGACTTTCCTTTGCCTTGTCAATAAACGCAGCTAACTCTGAATTCATAGGGCAACGCCTTCATCCCTTATATTCTTCAAGAAAGGCGTTTGCCCCGAACCAAACTTGTCAGAAGAGATAAAATGGCGAGATATTAAAACGTCATAGTCAAGACAAATTTTAGAGATAATTTGACTCGTTTTATCAATTTCCTTGTACGGATTCACAGCAGCATTGAGCACCACCAAGATGTCAATATCTGAACCTTCATGGCTGTCCTGGCGAGCCTGAGAGCCGTACAAGACAATCGATTCCAGATTTTTTGGGTACAACTCCGTCAGATCTTGCTTGACCCTTTTGAGAATGATGTCCAGTTTTGAGTGCTGCATCTTAGGGATATTTGGACAGACCGTCGCAATTCACTGCACCAACCTTAGCTTAGGCAGGGTCGCCTCACCTCATTCTCAATCCTATAATCCCCCTGAGTTTCCCTCTTCGCGGCAAATGTTCAGTTAACGATCAGTGAATTATTGGGTTGGCCTGTCATTCGCTCCCCGTCCCTGTAGAGCCCCGCCTGTGATCGTTTCAGTACGTCAGTAGTCGTTGAACCAGCCTACTGCCCCCGTCGCCATTGAGACACTGGCTGCCCCTGAGTCGATCGCGGCTTGCTCAACCAGCCACTGGTCTCCGCATTGGTTAGCGTCAGCCCCAACTTGATAAACTCCCGCTGGGTGGCCTTGAGCAGATGGGGCATGGTGATCGGTTCCCCCGCTGCCGCTGCCATAAAGGCCGCATTCAGGGCGATCGAGCGAATGTTGCCCCCCGAGATATTCAGGCTGGCCAACTTGTCGTATTTAAGCCCTGCCGTCGGGGTTTCCGCCGGGAAGATCCGTCTCCAGATCGCCTCCCGCAAATCCGCCTTGGGAAAGGGAAAGCTGACGCTAAAGCTAAACCGGCGCAAAAAGGCCTGGTCGATGGATTTCTCTAGGTTCGTGGTGAGAATCGCCAGCCCCTGATAGGCTTCGATCCGCTGTAACAGATAGCTGACCTCCACATTGGCATGGCGATCGTGGCTGTCTTTCACGTCGGTGCGCTTACCAAATAGGGCGTCGGCCTCGTCAAACAGCAGCACCGCTCCCCCTGCCTCCGCCGCATCGAAAATTCGTCGCAGGTTTTTCTCGGTTTCACCGATGTATTTGCTCACCACCGAACTCAGGTCAATGCGGTAGAGATCGAGGGACAGGGCTCGGGCTAAGACATCCGCCGCCAGGGTTTTACCGGTACCGCTGGTCCCCGAAAATAGGGCACTGACGCCCAAGCCCCGCCCCGTACGTCCCGCAAAGTTCCATTGCTGATAAACCGTGGGCTTGTGCTGTACCCGGTGGGGAATTTCTTGGAGGATAGCTTTCTTGTCCGCTGGCAAAATTAGATCGTCCCAGGTGGCGTTGGACTCGATCCGCTGGGCCAGATCGTCCAGACGGGGTCGGGCTTGGAGGCGGCAGAGGTTCCACAGCCGATCCATGGCCTCGGTCTCATCGGTGTCTTGGGTCGCGGCTTGGGGCTGGGCCGAGAGGGCGGCGGTCTGGATGGCGGTGGGGCTGAGGTTAAACTGGCTCACCAACCGGGGCAGATAACCATTCAGATCTGCGGCCAGATCACCCAAGTGTTTTTCCCAGAGGCCGTGCTGCTCCTGCCAGGGTAAGGATTTGACATCGAGGGTGATTAAGGGGCGCTGGCGGGGGGGGAGGCGATCGGGGCTGCTGATAATCACCGGCACCGTCAGGGCATCCAAAAATTGGTGCATGGCGACTATTCGCTGGGGTTCGGAGAGATTAACGCCGTGGCAGTCGAGCAGCACCACACTGTTGGTGAGCAGGGTTTCCCGTTGGCATTGCTGGGCCAAGATGTGGCCCTCTTGGGGGTTTTGGGGCAACACCGCAGCGGGCACCTGGGCCAGGTTCCACCCCTGCTGTTGGCAGGCGGCGAGGGCGATTTGTCGCTGGGTGGTGGGCTCTGAGCCGCACAGTTGCAGCACGGGGTAGCTCTGCAAGGTGGATTCCACCGGCGACCATTGCTGCCAACTGGCCACCATTTGATCCACGAGGGTCTGGTAAGAGGGGGGGACTGCCTCAATATCAGTTGCCGCTAAAGGTTGCCATACCCCCATGAGGCGGGCTTCGCTGGCGGGTTCCCCCAGCAAATAACAAAGGATGCGGCGGTTGATGCGCAAAGGGGCGTGACTGAGGGTAATGCCGTCCCCAATCTCGATCAGTTGCCACCGTTGCAAAGCGCTGTCGGCGGAGAGGATGCGGGTGGTGGTATGGGGTAGGGCGGCGAGGGCTAAGCCGAGGGTGGGATAGTTGCGTTGGGGGTTGCCCTGGGCTTCGATGCAGAGGGCTTCGAATTGCAGATCTAGCTCCATGGCGAGGCATAGCAGCAGGGTGTCGCGCTCGCTGGGGGAGAGCAGGAAGCGATCGCACAACCTCAGTAAGGCGGGGGGCTGTCGCTCTAAAACTGGGTCGATATCACCGGGGTCGGGCAGCGCTGCCGGTGTGGTGATCGTCCCGGCGATGTAATCGGTCAGGGCTTGGCGAAGGGGGGCGATCGCCTGGCTGAGGTACTGCTGGTTGGCCTGCTGCCAGGGGAAATCGTCCATGGCTGGGATGGCGATGAGGGGGTTGGTTGCAGTATAGACAGGGACTGGCACCCGAGACCGAAATTTTCAAGGAAAGATCCGCATTGGCTCTTTTTGACCGTCTCCGTATAATCAAGAAGTGTTTTCCCGCTTTGACCGCTCCCGTTGCCCCCCATGATTTGGGCCGATGGCACAGCACAAGTACACTTCTGCACATCCCAAGACTCAGCAAACCGCATCACCGGTCAGCCACCCCCAACTATTGCAGGGGCGGGGACCGGGGTTTGGGCGATCGGTGCAACGGCGGGAGGAGACTTGCCTGGGTTCGGAGCCGGGATGGGGGCTACAGGCGTCACCGTTTGAAAAGCAGAATTGGTGGGATGCTCCGGCGGAGCCGATGGCGGCGGAACCGGCGGTGACGAAACCGGTGGTGGGGCCAACGATTTTACAGCGATTGGCGGAGAAGCCCGCGCCGCAGGGGCAGGAGGAGCGGCAGGAGCAGAACTTAGGGCCAGAGTTTGATTGGCAGCGACAGCAAATAGAGGCTCCGCTCTCGGTGATGCGCAGTGCCCAAGTGGGGGCGGCGGGGGGCGATGTCGGTGGTGATCTTGAGCAGCGAATCCAGCGGAGTCGGGGCCAGGGGCAGGAGATTGCTGCGCCGATGCGGGGGAAGTTGGAGGAAGCGTTTGGCCGGGATTTTGGTGGGGTGCGGATCCATGCGAACACGGAGGCGGATCAGCTAAATCGGGCGGTGCAGGCGAAGGCGTTTACGACGGGGAATGACATTTATTTTAAGCAGGGGGAATATCGGCCTGAGAGTCGGGGGGGGCAGGAGTTATTGGCCCATGAGTTGACTCATGTGGTTCAGCAAACAACGGAAAGTTTTGAAATTCAGCGGTCGCCTGAACAGAAGAAAGAGAATTATATAAAGGTCAATATTCACGTAGATACGTCAATGACTCAAGAAGAGTACAAGCTCTTCGTAATACAAAAATATAACCTCAAAATCTCTCCTGAGGCAGACGGATGGAACCTCAAAAAAGATTCATACGGCCCTGAAAACAGCCCGTATCCTTTACTTATTGATGTAGGGTTTTTGAGCGAAGGGCGAAATCAGGCAAGTGGAATTAGCGTCGAAGAAGACGGCAGCATTTCCGGTGCTGAGAAACGGGCTCGCACATTCCATGCTGGTTCTACATCTGATGAGAAATCAGCGTTGATGCAAGAAATCGATCGCAGATATTTTGAGACAGTTGGAGATGTAAATAGGACACGAATCAAACTCGGTGAGAAAGGGAAGGCTGAGCTCTGGCTGGCGATTCGTGATGAAGTGCTATTCCAGCATGAATACATTGCTAATTTGCCGCCCAAAATCAAGAGGCTTATTAAATTCAGTACCAAAGGCAAGGAATTAACTCCCACAGACTACGACAAGCTTTTTGATATCGCGAAGAAAATTCAGGGAATGCCTACGGAGCAGATTAGAGACTATGAAAGTAAAGTTACTGGTGCCACTACAGATTTAGGTGAATTTGAGGCCTCTCTCGATAAATATATTGCCGAAATAGCCGAACGCCAGCAGCAAAGTGAAAAACGTGAGAATGCCCAGGTCCAGCTAATTGGCCTAGAAGATATTTACCGAAATTACAAGACTTCTAAAAGTCTTGAATATGCAGCTCTCATGAGCATTAACCCTGATGGGGGAGCCGTGCTTTTGCGTGAAGCAGGGCGGCGGCGTACGGACCTTGAAATTCAGCTTCAGGCTCATGGCTTCGTAAGTGTCACAGGGGTTGAGAACAGGAGTTGTTGTGGAAAGGAGTAGTCAGTTAAAGTTTACCGATGA
>JAQCKL010000117.1 GCA_027592485.1 Cyanobacteriota bacterium | reverse complement strand
AGCTTCTACCACCGGAGTAACCGCCCCAGCCGCCAGAGTAACCGCCCCAAAAACCATAAGTCATGACTTGAACATCCCTTATACGACGTGATAGTCAAACAATATTTCTAAGTATCGAGTGTTTGAATTTACACTCAATATGTTCAGTTTTGATACTAGGGCCACGCAGCCGATATACCAATGCCCGATTCAGTGATTTCACAGAATCTTTGTATAAACACCGTGAATTCTCAGAACCTTAAAGCTTATGTAAAGTTACGGAGACTTCACGAAAATCGTGTGCCGACTTTAAGGGAGTTAGAACGCGCCAACTTGACAGCTCAAAAAAGTTCAAAGCCCGCCGCTATAAATAGCGGCGGGCTTTGGAATTAGAAAGCCTGAAGCTAGATCTACTGATCTTTCTTCATCTTGCGAAACAGAGCACCAAATCCAACTGCAGCACCGGTACCTAGAATGGTTAGGGGCTCAGGAACTGGCTTATTAGTAGGAGGCACAACATCTGCTTTGGCCGGAGAAGCGACCATGAAGCCTAGGGACACAGCAGCAGCAGCTAAGACAGCTTTTTTAGCAAATTTCATGGGAATGACCTCAACAAGGTGATGGTTGGAACTCAGTGTAATCTCTACGTAAATACGTTTGAGATTACACCTGCATGTCCTCAGAGGGGGATCTGAGAATCAAGTAATTTACACCGAAATTATACTGACCCTGCCAGCAAAAAGATACGGCCCAAAGTTCAGATCTGCGCATCTTCACTGAAACTTTAAACACGTGAAGCCGAGTGCAAGCTATTTCGTTCCAGAGGCGACTTGCCGCTGGTCTAAGAGCTGAATCACCATGTAAAAGCAGCCAAAAGCGATCACGGCGATCAGGCCAAACATCAGAGATCCCTCTCCTTCGTGCCAGTAGGTAAATCCGATCTCATTGCCTGAGGACCACAGTACTGCCATCAGAGCCACCCGAATCGCATTGATCACAAAGCCCAGAATGATTCCCATCACAGGGGTTATGTAACGCTTTAGGCCCGAAACCGGGTACACGATCAAGCACAGGGCTGATAACCCAATCAAATAGGAGATGGACTCCATCCCAGAGCAGCCGTAATACACCTCGACCCCACCCCCTGGGAGACGTAGGACTAGCCCTTCACGCACCACATCGTAGCCACCCGCCTGCAACAGCCATCCCGAGAAACGCGCGGTTAGGGGTGAGATATCCGCGATAAAGGCGGCCACCACTCCGGGTAAACCTAATGCCAGCAAAATCCCTAACTCTCGCCAAAATTGACGCATGCCTGCCCATCCTGAGGCCAACAATGCCACTGACAGCCCGGCTAAAGCAGGCAATAACCGCAAGAATACCGTAAAAATTTTTCCACCCTGGTTGCCCACTTCCCCATGGGTGGCCGCTTGCGGGAAGAGCCAGGTACTGATGCCTAAAAACAGCACCACCCCGATCGCCCCCAAGACCATTCCTGCCCCAGTCGGGGTGAGCTTGAGATCGCGGCGCTCCCAGAGCAACATGCCGGTCGCCAAAATAAATAGGCCACTCATCCCCATATGGGCCGTGTCGCCATAACGCCACATCAGCCCCATATAAATGGAGAGCAGCGCCACTAGCAGGGCTAACATGCCATAGCGAAACGGTTTGTCAGGTAGATGAAGTTGTTGGGTAACCATGGTTTTCAAATAAAGATAAGGTGATTTCCAGAACGTTCCTGTTCAGGACAGCGCGGAAAACTGCTGGACGTTGGCTTAAGTAGCGATCTTGATTTTATACACAAGGGAGATCGCCATCTTCCCGTATCCCTACGTAAGTGAGGTTGCCCAGAATGGCGTTGGGCGGTAACGAGGAGACTTGTTTTAGCGATCTCCTCCCCTCCCAACCCCCTGCCCCAGCTACCCCTTTGCATCCATCGCCGGTAGCCAGACCCTCACCGTTGTGCCCTGGTCGGGGGTACTGTCTAAACGAATATCTCCCCGGTGATTAACCACGATCGCCTTTGAAATCGCCAAACCTAACCCCGAGCCTTTACCCTGGCTGGAGCGAGAGCGGGCCGGATCGACGCGATAAAACCGGTCAAATATTTGGGGAATCGCCTCTACAGGCATCCCCCTCCCCGTATCCTGCACCTGCATCTGGATGGCGGGTTGGTTCCGCAGTTGCCCCATCTTCAGACTGACCCCAACCGTTCCCCCGGCTGGGGTTGATTGCAAGCCGTTAACCACCAGGTTCGTCAACAGGCGGGTGAGTTGGTCATGGTCTCCCTTAGTCAACCATGGGGAAGGACTAGGGATGGGGGAAGCCTCAAGGGTTTGACTCAGGGTGACCCCTGCTTCTACGGAAATCGCCCGTTGTTCTTCCACCACATCGCTCACCAGTTGGGCCAGATCGACCGGGTCTTGTTTGAGGGGCACTAAGCCGCTGTCTTGGCGGGCTAAAAACAAAAGATCATCTACCAATCGCCCTAACCGCCGGGTAATTCGCTCGATTACCTGAAGCTGGTGCTGTTGTTCGGCCATGTCAGGGTCTGGGTTAGCCAGCGCCACCTGCACATTGGTCTGGATCACCGCGATCGGGTTCCGTAACTCGTGGGAGGCATCGGCGGTGAACTGCTTGAGCTGCTGATATGAGTCGCGCACTGGGGCCATGGCAATACCCGACAACAGCCAGCCAATCAGGGCCACGACCCCCACCATGGCACTGCTTCCTAGGCTTAGATCCCAGATCAGGCGACGGCTGGGTTTCGTCACCTCAAACCAAGGATGGCTGACCCGCAAATAGCCTAAAACCTGATGGTTTCTCACCACCCGTTCGGTCACTTGGCGCATTACCTGCCCATCCCCCAAGCGCACGGTCTCTCCGGCAGGGTTGGGTCTGACCTTGACATGGAAGGGGGCGGCTAGGGTTGACCAGCGCAGGGTACCGTTGGGGCCAAACCATTCCAAATCAATATGGTCGTCTTCTACGGCGGCGGTATTGTCCCGAAAGCTGGCTTCCACATTGACCCGTAGGGGCGGCGCAATTACCCCGGTGGCGGTGAGGATGCGATCGCTATTTTGATCGGCGACGGGTTCAATCACCAGGGAGCGCTCGACAATTTCGACCACATGGTTGAGGGTGTCATCCACCCGTTCCACCAGGGTGGAACGCACATAGAGATAGACCCCGCTGGCAAACACCAGCAACACCACAGCGGTAATGGTGGTGTACCAGAGGGCCAGTTGCCGTCGCGTCGCCTGAAACATGGGCAGAGTGACCGTTTGGCTAGACCTCAAAACCGCTTCGCGGTTTGGGCCTCGGGGTTAAACACGTAGCGCTGTTTAAAGTCTGTCACCCCGTATAGATTAAAGGAAATGGTGGGCTCGTCTCCGATGGGCTCGACCTGGTGGATGGCACCGGGGGTAAAGGTAATGATGTCGCCGGGGGACATCAGCAATTCCCCCGCCGGTTCTAGCCGATGGGGGGCGTCAGCGGTGGGCGATCGCCGCCAAAAGTGATTTTTTTCTTGCCCCCCCAACAGGGCGACCAGCCCCCAAGTGGCGTGGTTATGAATGGTGGAGCGGCTCCCCGGTGCCCAAGTCACCATTTGTACCGTCAAGGGAAACTGATGCTCACGATAGAGAAAATTAACAGCCCAGCCGGTTTTTGGATCGGCTTGCTTATATTCCATCTGGAGCCAGTAGGCGCTGGTCAATAGGGTGCGGACCATGGGGGCAATTGCTAAAAGCCGTTCCCGATCATCAGAAACTGATGCCAGTAAGTCTTCTAGTTCCGTCAGAAACCGATAGAGGCGGTAAACCCGCTCAGGCGCTTCGACATCAGTGGTGCCAAAGGTTTCGAGCTGCCCATCATCTGTGGCCAACCAGTTTTGGTTTTCCATCCCCCTCTCCAATAGTGCCGATGCCTATCCTAATCGAACGGCGGGGGCCAATACTGCTGAGGCGATCGCAGCTCAATTACTCCTGCCTGTAATTTAAGCCGGGAAAACGGGTTAGAGAAGGAAGTCAGGAACCAGAATTCAGTAAGTGCAAGACTCCTAGCTCCTGCCTCCTGAATTCTTGCCCCAGGATTAATGTCCCCCCTTTCGGAATACGCCACAATTTTCACCCTATTGTCCAACGGCATCCTCACCGAATGGGAACCGATAGGAGGGCGGCGGCTGAACATCCAATGCCCTGGACAAGCGCAGTAATTATTGCGCTTGCCCAGGGCTATGCTCGGGTATTGATGCCGTCTCAAGGCTGAACCCAGAATCTACTGAAACCAGGCAACTTGATTTTCATAAAAGGTTTTTGCCGTCAGGACTCCAGGCCAGAAACCATCCGCTTTCTCAATGTTGCCGGGGATATCTTGCGCCCATTGGGCCTGCACGTCGGCGTTGTAGTTCAGATAGAGCTTGCCCTCAACAATGCTCCAGGCGCGGGGATCGACCGAGGCGAGATTGCCTTCGCTCAAGGCTTTGGCGCAGTAGCCACCGTACTGAGGCGCAAAGGCTTCAGGGTTCGCCCTAAATGCGGCCAGATTCTCAGCACTGCTGAAGCGCCAAGTGGCGTTATTCCACTCGTACTCATACTGGGGAAGCCCTTGGACCGCTGCACCTTCAGTAAAGTAAGCCACGGGGTCAGCGCCACGAATCGCCATACCGCTGCTGGCTTCCACATAAACATCAGAATGAGGTGGCTCAGTGGCGGTGACAATATTCGCCGCGCAAGGATCCGCCGCCGCACAGGGATTAGCGGCACAGGGATCGGCTGCGCAAGGATCGGCCGCGCAAGGATCCGCCGCCGCACAGGGATTGGCGGCACAGGGATCGGCTGCGCAAGGATCCGCCGCCGCACAGGGATTAGCGGCACAGGGATCGGCTGCGCAAGGATAGGCGGCACAGGGATTGGCTGCGCAAGGATCCGCTGCCGCACAAGGATTTTCGACGGCGGCACAGGGATTAGCCTGCGCTGGGTTAAAGCTGGTCTGCAGAGCAACGGCACCTACCGTTAAGACAGAAGACGCAACCAGAGCAGTCAGGTATGTAAGCTTCATAGGACTCAGTAAATTAGGGGCAATCGTGAGGGATGGTGTCGCTAAAATCGGAGCAGTGCCAGGCAGTGACTGGGGTATCACTGCACCAACCCACGCGGGCGGGAAAGCAACGATTCTGTTCAAACCTGGACTCTGTCCAGCGCTGTTAACACTAAACCTGGCCCGAATGAAGGCCCTCTGAGGGCGTCCTGAGAAAGTATGAGGTTGTTCTGAGAAAATATTGAGAATGAATAACCCATCTTCCAGGGCAAAACGAATGAGGCCGTTCTCACGTTGCTTTTTGTGCAAAACCGAGAAACCCTGGGGGAAGGTAACCGTCATGACCAGCCGTTATCGGATTGCCGGGCTCGGAATTAGCACTATCTTCCTGGGGGTGTTGGCTTGTAGTGGCCCTTCTGAGACCTCCGTGGGATCAGACATCACCCCCATGACCCAGGAGCGATGCGAGGCTCAACCGGGGTTTACCTTTATTCCTGGTGGGGCATTTCTGGCGGGCAGCGATATGGTGGAGCGGGACTACGGCTACCGGATTTCGGCGGCGGCCATCGCCGAGGATACCAATGGCCAAGCAGCTGCAGAGCAACGGCTGCGCGATCGCCGTTGGTTTGATCGCGAGCCGGATCGGCAATCTCAGCCGCTCGATGCCTTTTGTATCGGCACGAATCTAATCACCCAGGCGGATTATGCCGCCTTCGTCTCAGCCACTGGGCACCGTGCCCCCGGCATTTCGGCTGCGGATTATCAGGAACAGGGGTTTTTAGTCCATCCCTACGCAGACACCGCGCCTTACCAATGGCAGGAGCATCAACCCCCTGCCGACAAGCTCAATCACCCGGTAGTGATGGTGTCCTATGACGATGCCGTTGCCTATGGTCAGTGGAAAGGGGAGCAAGACGGCGTGACCTATCGCCTGCCCACCGCCCTGGAATGGGAGAAGGCGGCGCGAGGGCCAGACGGCAATTATTTCCCTTGGGGTGATACTTGGCAGGATGACGCTACCAACTGGGCACAGCATGGCAACTATGGCACCAGTGAGATCGGCATCTATCCCCTCAGCCGCAGTGCGTACGGCGTCGAAGACATGGCTGGCAATGTGTTTGAATACACCGCAACCTTGCAGGATCTACGGGGGACAACCGTTTCGGTGATGAAAGGCTGCTCTTGGGATGACCTGCCCGGATTCTGCCGCGCCGCTTACCGCCACCCTCGTCCAGTAGACTCACGACATCTTCTCTTTGGATTCCGATTGGTGCTAGAGTATCCGGCAAGCAACTAAAACGCTTAAGAGATCCGTAAGTTTCTCTCAGGAAAATCTCAGCCTGAGAGTGGTTAATGGCTTTTGGAAAGGACTGTTCTAGTCTTCGTCCAGAGCCCTACTCTGATAACAATCCTAGGAGAATGCCCATGAACGCTAGATACCTAAGCACCCTTGCCCTTTGTTCTGCCCTGTCCTTGGGTGTGGTCGCCTGTGGCAGTGCTGAAACCACCGGTACTGAAGACGTTGATCCCTGTGCTGCTGATCCTTGCGCCGCTGATCCTTGTGCTGCTGATCCTTGTGCCGCCGATCCCTGTGCTGCTCCTGAGTAACTAGCGTTTTTCCCTTAAGGAATTGACCTAAGAGGCTGTTTGAAAAGCCTTGTACCGTAAGTTCGAATACAGGGATTACCCAGAACGAGCAACGGCAACATCAGGAATCCAACCGATATACGAACTGCCTACAGTCGTATCCAATACCGGCCTACCCCCTTTTCAAACAGCCTCTAAGACCGGCTCCATTGATGTGCTGTGCAGCAACATCACGGGGCCGGTTTTTGATCAACTTATGTCGTCTCCCCCTATATCGTCTCGCCGTTGGCGATAGTCAGTGTAAAGTCGATCTCGCCAGTCAAAAAAAGCTTGATAGTTAACATCGTCAGCTAATCCTGGGATCCCTTGGCCGCAGAGACCCGCAGGCAACTCTACATATTGCTGACCTGGCACCTTCAGCGCCAGGGTCATCCCTGCCACCGCAAAGTCCGCTAGGGTGGGCTGTTCTCCGCATAGATAAGCGTGATCCCTCAGCATCAAGCACAGCGATTCTAAAGCCTGCTTGACCGTGAGCTGGGCGGTCTTGACCGGATCAGGGCGGATCATGCCCAGACTAGAACCCAGCAAGCTGGCAAATTCCCCTGGCAATGCTCCCACCATGGATTTAAGCCAGTCTGGGGTGGTATTTGGCAGGGCCGCAGTCCGAACGTTGGGATGTTGTACCCACGCTGCCATCATCACAATGCGGCTATTGGCTCCGAGGGAGGTATCGGCCCAATCCTCTAGGGCGAGGCAGAGACCACGCTGCTGGGCATCGATGGGCAGCAGGGGGCGATCGGGATAGGTGGCGTCTAGGTAACGGGCGATCGCAGTGGAATCTGGGACCCACTCATCGCCATCCTGCAAGACCGGTACCTGCATCTGTCCCGATTTTTGCCACAGGTCCAGTTGCCCAACACCGGGAATGATCTCAATTTTTTCGTAGGGCAGTTGCTTGTAGTCCAACAGCAACCGGACTTTTTCGCAGTAGGGACAGGCTTCGAATTGATACAGCTTTAGCACTTCAGCACGTCTTGTTCCTACGGTTGGGGAGCGTTGTTGCCTGCAGTGGCACAGGCCGTTTGTTCTGAGGGGCGAGATTCGACATCAATGGCTTCAAAACCGGTATTCGTCAAGAGTTGGGCCACCACCCGTTCGGCGCGGGTACTTGCCTCTTGCAAAATACCTTGCTCACAGGCGGCAACAATTACCTTTTGTAAGGCAGCCTCCTGGGCTTGGTCTTGCAATTCGGGGGCGCGATCGGGACCCAGGCCCAGAAACCCCCGGCTGTAGTCGTACACATTAGAGCGGCTGACATCAATCTTGCTATCTAAAATTCTGGGTGGGGGCAGGCTGACCTTGAGGGTCTCACCACTCACCCTCACATCTGCAGGGGTGAGCTCACTCAAATCAACCCCGGCCCTCACTTCGCCATAGGCCACATAAATCAAGGTCGTCTTGCCGACTTCATAGTTCGCAATGGTGCGACTACTGGTGCTGGGCACCACGGCCTCCATGGCAAAAATGGCGGTGGTGAGCTCGCTAGCCCCTTGTACCTGCTGCACAACCACAGTGCGCACATCCACCTCTTCTTGGGGTTCTTGAGGGGTGAGGGCCATCTTGATGCCACTGACAAATTGCTCCCCCGATCGCCACAGACCAATCCCAAGGATGATCCCCACGATCAACAGCCCCCCTGACAGGCTGCTGGCTAGGGTCGACAGCAAACGGAAGGGCAAGGGGGTCGGGCGGGGCGGAGGCGATTGCTCCTGCCACTGGACATATCTGGTCTGGGAATTGGTTTGAGACTCTGGGGAAGGTGGCTTGACGCCCATGACACAGCACCCTTGAGGAGCAGAAAGTTGATGGCCTTGCTAGGAGGGTAACAAGAAATCGCCCCAGTGCTACAGGGATGTGGACACCCTAGGCCACTGGACGCTGTCGGCTCTGCAAACAGCCTTGTAGGTATTTTGTACTATCTTTCCCAATCTGGGGGACAGGACGCGATTTTGAGAGGAAAGTTTGCTCTTTGATGGGTTTAACGCAACTGGAGTTGCATCATCAGCGGCAAATGGTCCGACGCCGTCCCGGCTGAGGTCAGCACCTGGGTTGCTATCACTTCCAGCGTCTCCGGCGTATAAAAGCCATAGTCCAGTTTGTATTGGGGTTGATTTGAAGGAAAGGTGAACTGTGCCGGCGCGGTCAAGGCTTCAAAGGGCACCACCGGCGCAAACACCTCCGACGCCAGCAGGGTTTGAATCGTAAAGGGCTCCCCTTCCTCCGGGCGATTGAGCGAACTGTTGAAATCCCCCAATAGCACCACCGGGTAATCCTCAGCGTAGGTTTCCGCCAGGTTCAGCACATATTCGGTCTGCTTTTGGCGGGTCGGGTGATCAAAGGCTTCGAGATGCACATTGATCACCACCAGGGTTTGCTCCCCCACCCCAAGCTCCACTACTTGGGCGAGGCGATCCAAATAAAAGGCGTTGTAGAGCCAATTATTGCCCGCCACCCGGTCCAGCACATGGCGTTCATGGTTTTGGATGGGGAATCGACTGAGGATCGCCTGTCCCGATAGGGTCCGTCCAAACTGCTGGGTGAGGGGCCAGTAGGGAAACGGCACGTAGCGCTTGTCCCAATTGATGGCGATCGCCCCATTCGCCAAACCCAATCCCTGGGCCAATGCCTCCACCTGATTCACCCCGTAGGAGCGGCGGGCATCCAGATCTACCTCTTGCACGGCGAGAATGTCGGGGTTGACTGCTTGTAGGGCGGCGATCGCCATCTTCTGATTCGCATCAAAGCTGGCACGGGAGGCGGACACCTCGACATCGGTCTCTAGGGCCGCATTGGCTAAGCCTGATAAGTAGCCGATGTTGTAAGACACCAGGGTTAGGGTTGGATCACGGGGCGGTAATGGTGCATCGCCATAAGACACGACTCGGGCATAATTTTCCAGCGACTCCCGACCGGAGCTGGCCCAGAGGATCAAGAGTCCGATGAGCGCGACGCCCCCAACCAATACCCCCCAACCGATCTTGATGAAATTTCCCATCTGGTCTCGTGAAACCTAATATGGCGCTGGTCATTTTGCCTAGGAGAACTATCGTTCCGTGCTTAGGACAAGTCTCGTTCCGTGGGGCTACGGTAGCTGCTTCCCCGCTTGGGTGAGGGCCTCGGATAGGGCACCAGGATTTAAGGGCTTTGTCACATAGTCCTGCATCCCTGCGGCCAGGCATTTATCGCGATCGCCCGCCATGGCAGATGCCGTTAAGGCAATGATGTAAGGCCGCTGTTCAGGGGCATAGGATTTGTGAATCTTTTGCGTCGCCGTAATCCCATCCATTTCCGGCATTTGTACATCCATCAGAATGACCTGATACGTTTGTCGCTTCAGGGCCTGCAACACCTCTAAACCACTCCCGACCACATCAGCTGAGTATCCCAGTTTTTTCAGCAGTAGTAGCGCAACCTGTTGATTCAGGGCACCTCGAACAATAGAAAGATTTCATATCAATAGCCCAGCAAGAGCAG
>JAQCKL010000116.1 GCA_027592485.1 Cyanobacteriota bacterium | reverse complement strand
TGAGGACCATCGGACGGTTGATTGCCTCGACGAGGACGAGACCATCCAACGGGAGGCGTGGTAACCACCACCGCTTCCATGGGCTGGGTGGGGGTGTTTTTATTTTTTCTGAAAATTGGCAGCGTGCTCTACGGCAGCGGCTACGTGCTGCTGGCCTTTCTGCAACGGGATCTGGTGGAGCGCGGCCAGTGGCTCACCTCCCAGCAGTTGTTAGATGCCGTCGCCATCGGCCAAATCACCCCTGGGCCGGTATTTACCACCGCCACGTTTGTGGGCTACTTGCTGGCGGGCAATGCGGGGGCGATCGCCGGTACCGTCGGCATTTTTCTGCCCGCCTTTTTGCTGGTGGGTTTGGTCAATCCTTGGGTGCCAAAGTTACGCAAATCCCCCTGGGCCAGTGGCTTTTTGGATGGGGTTAACGCCGCTTCCCTGGGATTGATGGCCGGGGTCACCTACACCCTGGGACAGGCGGCGGTGGTGGATGGGGTGACCTTGGGTGTGGCGATCTTGAGCGCGATCGCGGTCTTCCGATTCAAATTGAACTCGGCCTGGTTAGTGTTGGCCGGTGGAGCCATCGGCCTCGTCTTGCATCTGAGCGGCTTTATTCATTAAGGGCAGAATCCTCAGCCTTCAGGGAGACCTGACCCCGGTTAGATCGGGGCTGTCTGAGCAACGGCGGCACCAGGGGGCTAAGGATGTCGTCGATTGAAAGGTGGCCTGTATTCCGGCCTGGAATTGGCCATATCTTTAGCCCGAAGCCAGCTGTCATGGTGCCTCTCTTAGCTCAGCAACCCCCCGTGAGGAAGGTCCTGCGGCCCCCTCGCAAAAATGATGTTTTCATTTCCTATTCCCGCAAAGATAAAGCCTTTGTCGAAACGCTAGACGCGGCCTTACGCGCAGGGAATCGGGATCCCTGGATTGATTGGGATGACATTCAAACCGGCGAAGACTGGTGGCAATCGATTTGTCGGGGGATCGAAGCCGCAGACACCTTTGTGTTTGTGATTAGCCCTGATTCGGTGGCCTCTGAGGTCTGCCGCCGCGAAATTGACCATGCCGCCCAGTGCCATAAACGCTGCCTGCCGATGGTGCGGCGAGAAGGCTTCTCGATGGATGCGGTCCATCCCTGGATTGCCCAACACAACTGGCTGTTCTGCCGTGAAACCGATGCTATTGACGCCGCCTTTCTAGCCTTGTTTAAGGCCATCGATACCGACCTTGCCTATGTTCGCGCCCATACCCGTTTGCTGGTGCGATCGCTGGAATGGTTTCACCAAAACCGCGATCGCAGTTATTTACTCCGGGGAACCGACCTGGAAGAGGCCCAGCAGTGGCTCACCCAGGGGATCAACGTTAAACCTCGCCCCACCGAGGGGCAGGTCGCCTATATCAACGCCAGCCTAGGGGCAGAGACCCAGCTCCTAAAATTCCGGCAGAATGCTCGATGGGTCGTCGTATTAACCACTGTGCTGGCCAATCTGATGTTCGTGACTGGGGGGCTGTTTTGGATTTATGCCCGCATGATCCGGATTGCCCAGGCCGAGATCACCCAGACCATGGAGGCAACCCTAAATGGCGCGATTCGAGGCATTGATGGCGATGAATTTGCTGAGCTGATCACGGTTGAGTCAGCCCCTGGCCAAGCAGAACCCCTGGATAATGCCCTCTATCAGCGGCACCAAACTTGGCTGAAGACCATTCACCAAGTCACCCCATCGGCCCTACCGATCTCCTATGTACGGGGGAATGATCCCCGTGAAGTGTTGATTATTGGTGATATTTACAGAGCGATTCAGCCAGACTATGCCTATCAATTCAGACAGCCCTATCGCTTAGAACACCAGCAGGCTTTACAGCTCCTCGATGGTTTTGATGGGGTGAGTCTTGATCTGGATATTTATCAAGATCAAGACGGCCAATCTTGGGTGGCGATTTATGGACCCATTCAGAATTCGGCTGGGGAATCGGTAGGGGCACTCATGCTGGAGTACGATGCGGCCTATTTGACCGATTTGGAAGGGGCAATTGCCCGAGAGATGGCAATAGTTTGCACCGTGGCGGCAACCTGGTTGTTGGTTTCGAGTGGTTTGGTTTTACGGGTCATCCAACCGTCCCACGAGTTTTTGGGGATCAGAAAGCGCATTCGCAAAACAGTCGCAATCATGCCCCGTCTCTCAGGGTGATACCTTTAATTCACCAGATGGTGATCCATGGCAAAGCGCACCAGTTCAGCGCGGTTGCTGGTGTTCGATTTCCGTAGCAGGCTGCTGACATACTTCTCGACGGTGCGGGGACTGAGGTAGAGACGCTCAGCAATTTGGCCATTGGAGAGCCCGCCCGACAGCAGATCCAAGACATCCTGTTCCCGTGCCGTCAGGCTCAGATCCTCATCCGGCAGCGCCATCTCAGGGGGCGGCGGGGCCTCACCCTTACGCACCGAGGCACTGTACTGCACCAGCGCTGATTGGATCAGCTGCGATCGCTCCAATAAATTGCGGACCACGGCCCCCAACTCTTCCAATTCGAAAGGCTTTTCGAGGTAGACATCACAACCGGTTTGATAGCCTTTTACGCGGTCTTGGGTTCTGGCGTGACCAGTCAACAGCACCACGGGAATCAGTCGCCAAGCCGGTTTTTGGCGGAGAGACTTCAGAAAGGCATACCCATCAACGCGGGGCATGCTGATATCGGTAATGATCAACTGCGGCTGAAACACTTCCACCTGCTGCAAGGCTAGCCAACCATCCGCAGCCGTCGCCACTGAGTACCCCTCCAGCTCCAAATAATCCTGGAGGGACAGTCGGGTACCTTCGTCATCTTCCACAACGAGGATACTAAGCGGCATAGAGACTCTGGTAGATCGGCAGGATAAACAATTGGCAGCAACCTACCTTCAGGCTAAGGGGTGTTTCGCCAAAGGAGCGGGATTAGCGCCTCAAGTTTGGCTACGCTTCCTGACGATACCTAAAGGAATATGAAGATCCCTAACCCTACGCCTCCATACCTTTATGTCCCTGCCCCGCAGCCCCACACAGCGGCGGATGGCAGGGGGGCTGCGGGGGAAAGGGGGCTAGAGGCTGGTCAAGTCATTGACGCCGTTGAGTCCTAGATGAACTGGGGGTCACAGGGCCACCACCTTCAGTTGGGCTAAATCGCCGGGATTACCTTGAAAGCTGACCTCCCGCTGGTTGGTGTGGAGGTGGCGCAAAATCTTGTAAATCGTCTCCACTTGATCGGCAGCACCGATGCGGGTGGCGATATCCATCAGGGTCAAGGGCTGCCCTGCCTGCCGAAGGGTGGCGAGGGCCTGGGTTTGCAGGTCGAGCACCGTGGCTGCGGCCTTCTTGCCCGCTTCTACGCCCGGCTGATGGTAGGCATTGATATTCACCAGGGAAGCGTAGAGCCCCACCGCCCGCTCATAAAGGGCAATCAGTGCCCCCACCATGTGGGCATTCACCTCGGGGATGGTGACGGTAATCGAATCCCGCTGCTTCTCAAATAGGGCGCGGCGGGTGCCTTGCAGTAAACCGGACAGGTAATCACCACTGGTGATGCCCGGCTCTACTTCTACGGATGTCCCTTGGCGATCGCGCAGCACCTCAATAAAGGTGACAAAAAAGCTGGGCACCCCTTCCCGCAGTTGCTGCACATAGGCATGTTGGTCCGTAGAGCCTTTGTTGCCGTACACGGCAATGCCCTGGTAGACCACATTGCCATCCAGGTCTTTTTCTTTGCCGAGGGACTCCATCACCAGCTGCTGTAGGTAGCGACTAAACAGCAGCAGGCTGTCTTTGTAGGGCAAAACCACCATGTCCTTGTCCCCCCGGCCATTGCCGCCGTAGTACCAGGCCATGGCTAGCAAGGCGGCTGGGTTGTGGCGCAGATCAGGCACGCGGGTGGCGATATCCATTTCTTTGGCACCCCCCAGAATGGAGCGGATGTCGATGCCCTGGAGAGCCGCCGGGAGCAGCCCTACGGCGGAGAGTTCAGAGGTGCGCCCCCCCACCCAATCATGCATGGGAAAGGTCGCTAGCCAGCCCTCGGACCGAGCGATGTTATCGAGCTTGCTGCCGATCCCAGTCACGGCTACCGCTTGCTTGGCAAAATTCAACCCCATTTGTTCGATGCGGTAGCGCACTTCTAACATGCCGTTGCGGGTTTCAGGGGTGCCACCCGACTTGGAGGTGACGATCACCAGGGTGGTTGCGAGGCGATCGTGCAAACGGGCCAGGGTGCGATCGATGCCCTCGGGGTCAGTGTTATCGATGAAGTGAATATCCAACGGGGGAAAGTCGGGGCCGATCGCCTGGGCCACAAACTGGGGACCGAGGGCGGACCCGCCAATGCCAATGGACAGAATATCGGTAAAGTGCTCTTGCCCTGGGGGATAGATGCCGCCGGTACGGACTTGGCTGGCAAAGGATTCGATCTGGGTGAGGGTTTGCTCGACATCGGCCCTGAGATCAGGGTTGGGGGCCAAATCGGGATCTCGGAGCCAGTAGTGGCCCACCATGCGGCCCTCGTCGGGGTTGGCGATCGCCCCTGCCTCTAGGGCATCCATACTCTTAAAGGCTTGGTCAAAGCGGGGTTCTATGGCCTCAACGAAGCTCTGATCAAACCCCATCCGACTGATATCGAGATAGAAGCCCAATCCCGGATGGTAGTAGAGCCAATCCTGATAGCGCTGCCACAGTGATGCCGCATCCATTACATCTAGTCCTTTCGAAACCTGTGTCGATTGTCTCCTGTTCCGAATGCAGTTTAAGGGACGATGCCCCCTGCCGAAGCAGATCCATAAGGGGATTTTAGGTTTTCTAGGGGGTCCTAGGCTAGGAATCTCGGTCGGAGCGCCTTGCCCCATCGTGCCCGGCCTTACCCCGATGTTGGTTCCGACAAATTTTCCGGGACGATTCTGCTCCCTATGCCCGAATACCTTGGTCTGATAGACTTTTAGGTTGAGAGTGATCAGGTCAGAACCTAGCAAAATCAGCAGTTTTGGAGGATATAGGTCTTGGAAAGTACCCTCGGTTTAGAAATTATTGAAGTCGTTGAGCAGGCGGCGATCGCCTCTGCCCGTTGGATGGGTAAAGGGGACAAGGATACCGCTGACGAAGTGGCGGTAGAAGCCATGCGGGAACGCATGAACAAGATTCACATGCGGGGCCGGATCGTAATCGGAGAAGGGGAGCGCGACGACGCCCCCATGCTCTACATCGGTGAGGAAGTGGGCATCTGTACCCAGCCCGATGCCGCTGATTTTTGCAACCCCGAAGAGTTGCTCGAAATTGACATCGCCGTTGACCCCTGCGAAGGGACCAACCTTTGCGCCTATGGTCAGCCTGGCTCCATGGCGGTTTTGGCGATCGCCGAAAAAGGCGGCCTCTTCCACGCCCCTGACTTCTACATGAAGAAGCTGGCCGCCCCTGCCGCGGCTAAGGGTAAAGTCGATATCCGTAAATCCGCCACCGAGAACCTCAAGATTTTGGCTGAGTGCCTGGATCGCGGCATCGATGAGCTGGTGGTGATCGTCATGAAGCGCGAACGCCATAACGACCTGATCAAAGAGATCCGTGATGCCGGGGCGCGGGTGCGTTTGATTAGCGACGGTGACGTTTCCGCTGCGATTTCCTGCGGCTTTGCCGGGACCAACACCCATGCGCTGATGGGGATTGGGGCAGCTCCTGAAGGGGTGATTTCCGCTGCGGCCATGCGCTGCTTGGGGGCTCACTTCCAAGGGCAGTTGATCTACGATCCTGCGGTTGTAAAAACCGGCCTAATTGGTGAAAGCAAAGAAGCGAACTTGGCTCGCCTCGCCGAAATGGGCATCACTGACCCTGACAAAATCTATGATGCGAGCGAGCTGGCTTCCGGTGAAACCGTCCTGTTTGCTGGCTGTGGCATCACCCCCGGCGACCTGATGGAAGGGGTTCGCTTCTTCCATGGCGGGGCACGCACCCAGAGTCTGGTGATTTCTTCCCAGTCTCAGACCGCTCGCTTTGTGGATACCATCCACATGCCTGAGGTGCCTAAGATCGTTCAACTTCGATAGGCGACAAGATTGAGTTAGGGATGGGGAGTGCGGTGGCGCGCCGCACTCCCTAACCGGAATACCAGGGATGAAGGCCCTATTGCTACAGCACCGGTCTCTTCATCCCTTTTTCATTTGATGGACTTTTATTGAGTTTCCTTGAGTCGGACCGGGGTTTTCCCTACCGTCAGAAAGGTTGGTGATCAGAAAATCAGGAAAAACTGCTGGCCGTCTAGCTATTTCACCCGTTCTATAACTATTCCGCTGGGTATCACCTTTTTGTTGAGAGGATTCATGAATATTGCTGTTGTTGGCCTGAGTCATAAAACCGCACCGGTAGAAGTGCGAGAAAAGTTAAGCATTCCGACTCCTCAGACCGAAGAGGCCATGGCGACCCTCACCAGCTATCCTCACATCAGTGAAGTCTCGATTCTGAGCACTTGCAACCGCCTCGAAATCCACATCGTCACCGAGGAAACCGAGGCTGGGGTGCGGGAAGTCACCCAGTTTTTATCGGACTATGGCAAGGTCCCGCTCCAGGAACTGCGGGCACATTTATTTATCCTGCTGCATCAGGACGCGGTCATGCATCTCATGCGCGTGTCCGCTGGGCTAGACAGCTTGGTGCTAGGGGAAGGGCAGATCCTGTCCCAGGTCAAACATGCCCACAAACTGGCCCAGCAACATAAGGGCTGTGGCCGCATCCTCAACCAGCTCCTGAAGCAATCAATTTCGGCGGGTAAGCGGGTGCGCACCGAAACCAGCATCGGCACCGGGGCGGTCTCGATTAGTTCGGCGGCGGCTGAACTGGCCAAGATGAAGCAGCCCAACTTGGCCAATTGCCGCATTAGCATTCTGGGGGCTGGCAAGATGGCCCGGTTGCTGGTGCAGCACCTGCTCTCGAAGGATCCTTGCCAGATCACGATTTTGAATCGCACCATTCAACGGGCCGATGAGTTGGCCGCCCAGTTCAACGGTGCAGGTATTCAAACCGGCACCCTAGACACCATGCTGGAAACCGTCTGCACCTCAGATGTGGTGTTTACCTGCACCTCCGCCACCGAGCCAATTTTGGATCGGGTACGCCTAGAGGGTGTCCTACAACCCGGACAAGCCCTAATGTTGTTTGACATTGCGGTCCCCCGCAACGTCCACACCGATGTGAACGATCTGGAAACGGTTCAAGCCTTTAATGTGGATGACTTGAAAGCGGTGGTGGCCCAAAACCAAGAGAGTCGTCGTCAGATGGCCTTAGAGGCAGAAGCCCTGCTGGACGAAGAGGTGGATAGCTTTATTGACTGGTGGCGATCGCTCGACACCGTCCTCACCATCAGTAGCCTGCGCAACAAGGTGGAATCGATCCGTCAGCAGGAATTAGAGAAGGCCCTGTCTCGCCTCGGCAACGAATTTGCAGGCAAGAACCAAGCAGTAATCGAGGCCCTCACCCGAGGTATCGTCAATAAAATCCTCCATGATCCGATGGTGCAACTGCGCAGCCAGCGGGACATTGAAGCCCGTAAACAGGCGATGCAAACCCTCCACACCCTCTTTGATCTAGAGCCGCTTCCCAGTGGCAAGCTGAGCTAGGACTATCCCCCAGTTTCCGCATGCAGAGGCAGGGGAAACACAGGGCCGAGTCCTGGACGGTTCAAGGACTCGCACTATTGCTGAAGGCAGGGGTGCTGAGGGGGCAAGGGCGCTGGAAACTGGAAGGGTCCCGTGAATTCCACAAAAAGCAGCCCCGTCAAAACTTGGCGGGGCTGGAGACGCAGTTAGGAGGTATCTTGACCTAAACCATATCGGCAAAAATCAGATATTTCCGACCATTTAATAACTTCTTAACTCTCGGCACATAAAAAGCTTTCAATTATTTACATTTCGCCGGAGTAAACTCTTTTTGAGGCGGTAACGCCATGCTCATGGGTGATGGAATTGAAGTGGCAAGTGATTTTGATTTTTCTGCTGTTAACAGTGAACAATTTATACGATCCGTAAGGGTTTGGTGATATTCAGACCCTTATCTTGCCACAGTGGAAAAACAGCCCTACAGCACACCCATCGTTCATTTCGCTGTGATAAGGAGGGCGACCATGGCCATTGCCACGATTAATCCCGCTACAGGCAAAACCGTTACCCAGTTCCAGGCTTTAGACGCGATCGCGATCGATGCTTGCCTCGTCCAGGGCCAGGCGGCGTTTGGGGATTACCGTCAGACGGGTTTTGCCCAGCGCGCCCGTTGGCTGAATGCCGTTGCCGATACCTTGGAACTCAACAGGCAGGTCTATGGGGAACTGATGACCCTGGAGATGGGCAAGCCCTTAAAAAGCGCGATCGCTGAGGTCATGAAATGCGCTTGGGTCTGCCGCTTTTACGCTGAACAGGCACCAGGCTTTTTGCAAGATGTACCGAGCCAAACCGACGGTAGTCAAAGCTTTGTGCGCTATCAGCCCTTGGGGATTGTGCTGGCGGTGATGCCCTGGAACTTTCCCTTCTGGCAAGTCCTTCGCTTTGCCGCCCCCACCCTCATGGCAGGGAATGTGGCAGTGCTCAAACATGCCTCCAATGTGCCCCAATGTGCCCTCGCCATTGAGGAGATTTTCACCAAGGCGGGTTTCCCGGCAGGGGTGTTTCAAACCCTGCTGGTGGGAGCCAATGCCGTGGCTGATATTGTCGCCGACGATCGCGTCAAAGCCGCTACCCTCACCGGTAGTGAACCGGCGGGATCGGCCTTGGCTGCGGTGGCGGGCAAACATATCAAGCCCACCCTGCTGGAGTTGGGGGGCAGTGATCCCTTCATCGTCATGGCCAGTGCTGACCTAGACGAGGCCATGGATGCAGCGGTGACCGCCCGGATGCTCAATAACGGTCAGTCCTGCATCGCTGCCAAGCGGTTCATCTTGCATGGGGCGATCGCCGATACCTTTATTGCGGGCCTCACCCGCCGTTTTGCCGCCCTCACCGTCGGTGACCCGATGCAGCCGGACACCGACATCGGTCCTTTAGCCACCCCAGCGATTCGGGATGAGCTGGCCCAGCAGGTGCAAGCTTGCCTCGATGCAGGGGCCTATGCGCCGCTGGGCGGCGATGTGGCCGCCCTCCAAGCGCAGCTCCCAGCCGAGCTCCAGGGGGGTAACTTCTACCCGCCGACGATTTTGGCGGATATTCCCCCCGGCACCCCCGCTGATGACGAGGAGTTCTTTGGTCCCGTGGCCCTGGTGTTCCGGGTGCCAGATCTCGATGCCGCCATTGCCCTGGCCAACAGCACCGCCCTCGGTCTAGGGGCCAGTGCCTGGACCCATGATGACCAAGAGCGCGATCGCCTCATTAACGAACTCGACGCCGGGGCCGTATTTATCAACGGCATGGTCAAGTCCGACCCGCGCCTGCCCTTTGGGGGAATTAAGCGATCGGGCTATGGCCGGGAACTGGGCCGCGAGGGGATTTTGGCCTTTGTGAATGCCAAAACGGTTTGGGTGCGGTGAAGCACCAAATTTCCCACAAATAAGGGCGCAAGCCCTTGCGCCCCTACAGATTGGAAGGAGACCCGATGAATACTGCCGAACTGCTGGTCAAATGCCTAGAGAACGAGGGGGTTGAATATATCTTTGGGGTTCCCGGTGAAGAAAACCTGCAGGTGCTGCAAGCCCTGAAAACCTCCTCCATTCAGTTTGTGACCACTCGCCACGAGCAGGGGGCGGCGTTTATGGCCGATGTCTATGGCCGCCTCACGGGTAAAGCCGGGGTGTGTCTCTCGACCCTGGGGCCGGGGGCCACTAACTTGATGACCGGGGTGGCCGATGCCAACCTCGACCGGGCTCCCCTCGTGGCGATTACCGGCCAGGTGGGCACCGATCGCATGCACATCGAATCCCATCAATATTTAGATCTGGTGGCCATGTTTTCCCCGGTGACCAAGTGGAACGCCCAGATCGTCCGCCCCAGCATCACCCCCGAAATCGTTCGCAAAGCCTTTAAGCTCTCCCAAACCGAGAAGCCCGGCGCAGTTCACATTGACCTGCCGGAAAACATTGCCGATATGCCCGCCGAAGGCACCCCCCTGCGCCGGGATAGCCAGGACCATTCCGACGCCTCGGTCCACAGTTTGCAACAGGCG
>JAQCKL010000115.1 GCA_027592485.1 Cyanobacteriota bacterium | reverse complement strand
CATGGCACTCACCGGAGATGGGAAATGCTTCTAGCTTATGTCTTAATGCAATTGGCGACTGCTATAAGTCGGTCGCCACAACGGCGGCAACGGCATCGACGTAATCTATCGGGAAGTCAAATTCGTTGGGGATCCAGGGGAGGCGATCGCCATTGCCACAGACAAAGGTGATCTGATACAACCGCCGGGAAACATCGCGCAGGGTCCGCGACGCGTAGCCCAGTTGAATATCAACCACCGGCTCCAGGGGTTGCACCACGGTGCGGGTCAGAAAGTGCTGGGTGATGTGATCGGCGGTGAAGACCGTGCGGTGGGGGTAGGTCCAAAGCACCAAGTACAACAGCAGCCCGCCAATGGCAATGCTGACCAACCCGAACAGCGCCATCATGATGCCTTCCGAAAGGGTCAGTTCCACCCCTGGCAGCCATGGGCTGGCCCCGACGACGACGCCACCGGCCACCGTCATCAGCCCCCCGAATCCATTAGCCCAGGCGGCAACCCGTCTGGCTTGGAACACAATCGGCAAGGGTGAGGCCAGCCGTCGGGCGCGGGCTCGTTGGGCGATCGGCACGTAGGTTTCGAAGGCTTGGTAGAGCTGGGTGTCGGTGGCGGCAAACAGCTTATGGAGGCGCAGGGTTTGGGTCTGGGTGGTGAGGGTGATGGCGCGATGGGTTTGGGATAGGGCCGCGATCGCGCCATAGGGAAGGGTCTGGGTGCGGGTCCAGCGGCGGATGATCAGGCGATCGGCGTGAAAGGTGACGGATTGGGGAGCTAGGGCCAGGGCCAGCAGCCCATACAACCCGATCCCCAAGGCGGGGATCATCAGCCCCAGGCCCACTGTCGCATCCTCAAACCAGTAGGCGATCCCGCCGATGAGGGCGGTGCCGAGGCAAACGACAATGCCAAGGACACTGAAGTAAATCACGATGGGGAGTTGGCGAATGGTCACCATGGCGCGGGGATGCTTTCCCTTGAACAGTATTTCCAGAGGGACTGGTTTATAAGCTAAATACGCCTGTTGTTTTCCCCCATTCCCCATGCATGCTAACCGCGCCCTTGAGAAGTTGATGGCTGGCAATCGACGCTATGTCGATGATCAAGTGGTGCATCACCATCAGTCTGGGACGCGGATGCGGGCGATATCCAAGGGCCAGCATCCCTTTGCGGTGATCTTGGGCTGTGCTGATTCGCGGGTGCCGCCAGAAATCATTTTTGATCAGGGGTTGGGGGATTTGTTTGTGATTCGGGTGGCGGGCAATATTTTGGATGATGCGATCTTGGGCAGCATTGAGTACGCGGTGGAGGAGTTGGGGACGCCGCTGGTGCTGGTGCTGGGCCATGAACGCTGTGGGGTGGTGGCGGCAACGGTAAAACATGCAGCGGTTTTAGGGCATATCAGCACGCTGGTGAATGCGATTCAACCGGCGGTAAACCAGGCGAAACCCAGGCCGGGGGACTTACTGGATAATGCGGTGAAGGCCAATATTGAGATGGTGGTGGCCCAGCTCAAGGCTTCGATGCCGGTGTCTGAGTTTGTGCAGCAAAACCGACTCAATGTTGTTGGGGCGCAATACAACCTTGAGGATGGCGCGATCGAAATTACCGCTTGAGTCGCTGCTTGCTTGAAGTTGGCGGCGGCAATGGTTTTAGTCGCAGGGCGATAAGTTTTAGGGATAGGTTGGGTGAAATGAAATGCAACCCAACACCCGCATGATTTTTGTTGAGTTGTGCTGGCGCGGGAAGATCCCAGGGTTCTTAGTCGATTAGCCAGTAACAATTAGGCCCCACCAAAGAACCCTGGGATCTAGTGTGGCGGGTTGGGTGGAATGAAAGGCAACCCAACACCCATGAAGCTTTTGTTGGGTTACGCTGTCGCTCCACCCAACCTACGGGATTTTGATACTGTTTAAGAATTGGGGTGCAAATTTCAGTGAGTGGGGCACGGGCAACGGCACGGTAGCCTGACTTGGTGGTGGTGTCGGATGCAGCAGCGGCGGCGTTGGAGGGCGCTACATCGTCTTATATTTGATTGCGCCTTCCTAACTTATCGAAATCGTGATCTCGTGGGCAAAGCTTTACGCTCCCTTAGATTCATGCATAAAAACAGGGAATAATGTTTAAAGACCTACCGATGTTATTGCAACGCGTACAAACACTGCATTCGTAACCGTCCACATCCCCCCCTATCTCTCGACGAAAAATCAGGGGTTTCAGATATTTTGCAGGGGGGGGATGTGAACCTTTACCTGCATTCTGTCGAAAATAATTAGATAAAGATCTATGGGCATGTTTTTAGAGGCGATGTCCAGGCTTGGCAGCGCTAGCATAAGCCTACCGTTAGCCCAGTTGGTAGACCACAGTGGGAATATATTTTCCACTATTGGAGTTGCAATTCCAGCCACCGCGACTTCTCGGCTGGCTCAAATTGGTTTGTTTGACTATGCTGTAGCAGAAAAAATATCAAAGAGCCTTCTCGAAAGCACAGGCAAGACTCTCACTGGGCATTGGATGGATTGTACCGGCCCTTATCAGAGCCTCTATCCTCAAGGAGTTTCTGTTGGACTGCATAGGATCAAAAATCATCATTTTCTGACAGACGCCTTTAAAGTATTTCGGGATCCCAATCTGAACATCATTGATTTTTACAAGCACTTAGGAACAGATATTGTCACCAAAAACGGGCTGCCAATATTGCCTGAAGATGTGATTCGTGAACTTGCCACAGTGATAGGAACTACGCCATCTAAAATTACTCCTTGGCTTTCTCTCAATATTTTAGATGTCGGAGCAAGTATTTATGCCATTTCACATGCCGGCTCAAATCTAACATCAATTATCAGTGGTTCAGCTAACTGGGGATTAGGCTACGCAGCTAATACATTCGGTGTTGGCGCATTAGAAATAGCAGTGGGAATACAAACTACGAATCCTATTTTGATCAGTAGTGGTGCTATTGATATAGCGTGTGGCACAGTCACAGCACATCAATATTACACTCAGCCCTTTTTCTGTGGAGTACCTCTCTCAGAGGTACTCCAATCTGCTCAGTTGGGAGCAAGCTTTGGAGCTATTTTAGGAATAATTGAGGTGTTTCAAAAGAGAGAAAGCACAACAAATCTAGAAAAGTCAAGATTATTAGGAGAGCGAGTTTCGACATCAACTATTTTATCATCAATGTCTGCCATAAGCATACCTCTCAGCATCACAACATCGTTCGGCTTGATTGGCTTCAGTCTCGCGAAAAAGTCCTCAATATCTACCAATAACTATGTAAAAGCAATTCCCATAAAAGCAGGTTTATCCAATGAAATAGATGCATTTATTTCGGAAAAGCATATAGATCCTAAAACCATGGAAAAGATGATGAGATACTTACATCCCACTCTTTAATAAACTAAAGTTAAAATCAATTAATTATTCTTCTGATTTTTTGAGCATGGCATATGAATAAGCGACAGAGATTGGATAGAGCGAACAAGCTGAAAGCAGCTTTCAACCTACTTTGGGATAAAGCACTTGAAGTCAACGAAACAACAAAAAGGAGGGAGGTCGTTAGTTATCGCGACATTACTCGCATGGCTGACATAGTTAGATCTGAGGGACCTAACATTCTTGGATTGAATAGTTTACCTAAACAAATTGATTCCGGTCTAAGTTTTTCTTGTGCTGCTTTAGACCCAAATAAAGCTAGAGCAAAAGAAACGCTAAAACAAGGGATCGGTGGGCTAAGTGGTGCCGGTGGCCTAGCTTTAGTATGGGTTTGTCTTGGCCAATTAATGAATCCTGGTGTGTGGGCAACAGTAGTTGCTTTCTTTGTAGGTGGGATTCCTGGAGGACCAATACCAGTCGTTGGAATAGCAGTAGGACTCTTCATTGCTATTGGAGCGGTCTGGGCTGCTTTTCAAAAAATGTCTCCTGAAGAGAAGGCAGTAAAAGCTCATGAATACGTGATGAAAGGAATTGACAATTGGGTCGAATATGGTTCCTCAGACGTAGCAGCATCTATCAAGGATGGACAAAATTCAGTTGCCGCTAGCGCAGAGCAGCATGGTTTTCTTGTACAAGAACTATCTGCTCCTTTGATACTGATTATGAATGTTGCAAATGCTGACGGCATCTATCATGAAGCTGAAAAAGAGATTGTAAATTTACTGTTCAGGGAATTACAACTAAAAGTACAGCCTAATCTTAAAGAAGCTATTCAAACAGTAAATGAACTCAATCAAGACAAGAGGCTGAAAATAGTTGAATGGTGCTTCCAAGTTGCTAGGGCTGACGGAATATTTCATGCTAACGAAGTAGAGACATTGCGCTACTACTGCAAAGTTCTTGGGGTTGACTTTGATGCTAATGCAAGGAATTATGGCTTAGCCGTTTAGGTTGTTTTTCCTACTTATGCTATTTCGTTTTGCCGAGTCATTTATCGCACTGTCTCAAGGAGTTAATCCGGTGTACTGACAATGCATAGAACATTAACCTTTGGAAGCTTTGGCTGACCAAATCAATATCGGCTTTCTTGAGTAGTCCACTGCCCTTCTCTGCCATCACCTTGCCAATCAAGCTGGTGAGGCCAGCGGTCGCGGCTCCAATTAGGGGCTCAAATCCAGTCATGGCAGTCAGGGTGAAATGATTTGGCCACAGTGTAACCGCTGCCACTGGCCCACCGCATCCACCCTTCCCTCTAGGCCAACAGTACACAGAATTCGGCTTCGACAAGCTTCTAAGAAATGATTTTCCGGAACCGTTCGGGCTGAGCGGAGTCGAAGCCCATTACTTGGCCCGTAACGCAGGGTTATGGGGTTCGACAGGCTCACCCCGAACGTCTGGCCCTCGTTTCGTCCAGGGCTGACCTTAGGGCCTGGGTCAATTGCTCAGACCCGGTAGGGTGGGCAATGCCCACCGCTGATTTTCCCAAACCTCATTCGGCTGGTGGGCAATGCCCACCCTACGAGATCTACCTCAGGGCGTGAAGTGCTCTCCTGCGGCAATCCGCTCCAGACATTCAGCCATCGATAAATCTTGATAGATCTCCCACCACTTCTGAGTGTGCCGCATATACGAGAGATTGAACTTGCCATCACCCACATATTCCATGCGGGCAAACTTGTCATCAAACGATGGAGAGATCGCCCTTTCACCGGGGCAGTTGTATGTCGAACAAAAGTAAAAGTAGCTCTGGTACCACTTCGAGTAGATGTCCACAAGATAGTTGAAATCGTGGTCAGTGGGTAGTGGCTGGATGTGCTTGGGTTTCAGCGTGCTTTCAATCAGCTCATCCGCTGCTGTTTTGAGCGCCACCTTCAGATCATCAGGGGCCTTGTGCTTCTTCTTTTTAGGCGTCGCAGGCATCCAGTATTTTTTGTTGCTCGCCATTTTATTTGCAACGCCCCATAGCGGTTAGATATCAGCCTAGCGGTTAGCTGCATCAATGCAAAAAGTGCCGGATCCCCGTCATCACCATCACCAACCCCAACTCATTCGCCGCATCAATCGAATCCTGATCCCGCTTACTGCCCCCCGGCTGCACGATCGCCCCAATCCCCTTTGCCGCCGCCGTCCGCACCGAATCATCAAACGGGAAAAAGCCGTCGCTGGCCAAAAACGCCCCGGTAGCCGCTTCCCCCGCTTGGCGCAAGGCAATATCCACCGCCCCCACCCGATTCATTTGACCCGCCCCCACCCCCAGCGTGGTGCGATCCTTGGTGACGACGATCGCATTTGACTTCACATGCTTCACCACCCGCCAAGCAAACAGCAGCTCCTCCAGCTCCGCCGTCGTCGGCTTGCGCTCCGTGGGCACCGTCCATTGGGAGGGATCATCGATCGCGTCGTCTACGGTTTGGACTAAGACACCGCCCGCGATCGCCTTCGGAGCCACCTTCGGCCCCGCCAGCAAATCCGCCAGCAGCAGCACCCGCAGGTTGCCCTTCTTGCCCAAGATCGCCTGGGCTTCCCCATCACAACCGGGGGCGACAATGCATTCCAAAAAGGTCTTCGTCATTGCCGTGGCGGTGGCGGCGTCGATGGGTTGGTTCAGCGCCACAATGCCGCCAAAGGCCGAAATCGAGTCGGCGGCAAAGGCCCGTTCGTAGGCGGTGGCGAGGCTGTCGGCCATGGCCATGCCGCAGGGATTGGTGTGTTTCAACACCGCCGCCGTGGGGGCATTGGCAGGGAATTCGCTGATGATCCGGCGGGCCGCTTCCAGGTCCACCAGGTTGTTGTAGCTGAGGGGTTTGCCCTGCACCAGCTCCGCTGCCGCCCAGCCGGTGGGGACGGTCCCCGTTTGGTACCAGGTGGCGGGCTGGTGGGGATTTTCGCCATAGCGGAGGGTTTGGCGGCGGGTGCCGGTGAGGGTCCAGCGCTCGGGTAGATCAGCCTCCGTCTCACTGGCATCGGGGGTCAGATCAGGGGTCAGATAGCTGGCGATCGCTTGGTCGTAGGTGGCGGTATGCCAAAAGGCCTGGCGGGCGCAATCGGCCCGGAAGGTCTGGGGGACGGTGCCCTCGCCATCGGTCAGCGCCTGGATATAGGGCGCGTACTGGGCGGGATTGAAAAGGATGGTGACGTAGGCATGGTTCTTGGCCGCCGCCCGCACCATGGTGGGGCCACCGATGTCAATTTTCTCAATGGCCTGGGGCAGGGTGACATCGGGCTGGGCGATGGTGGCCTCGAAGGGGTAAAGGTTCACCACCACCAGGTCAAAGGCGCGAATGTGATTGGCGGCCATGTCCGCTTGGTCGGCGGGCAAACCAGGGCGACCCAAGATCCCCCCATGGATGCGGGGATGGAGGGTTTTGACCCGCCCCCCCAGGATTTCGGGAGAGCCGGTGAAGTCCGCTACTTTGGTAACGGGGAGCCCTGCGGCGGCGATCGCCTGAGCGGTACCGCCACTGCTGACAATTTCAAATTCAAAGGTTTCGATCAGGGTACGGGCCAGTTCGACCAGTCCGGTTTTATCTGAAACGCTCAACAGTGCTAGCTTCTTCATCCCGCTCCCCCTTACAGACATCAGTCCATCTATTGGCTTGGCCACTGTACTAAAGACACCGAGTATCGTTCGGATGCTTTGTGCCTCAGCACAGTGATTTGCAGTCTGGCCCTAACCCGACCATCTGCCATAAACCCTATCGATTCTATAGTGCTTGACTGGTTTAGCCTGGAATTAACCGGGGGAAAACTGTGGGCTGCTCTAGTATCTGAGAGCATCACGTTCCAACCCGATGGCGGATGGCAAGGGGGTATCAGGGGCAAGGGGGCTAGAAACCGGCAGGATCATCGTGATTTACGCCGTTGAGTCTAGCGCTGTGATTTAGCGTTGTTCACCCTAGAGGTATGTGATGACTCAGGACAATAAGAAACAGGACGGCAAGTTATACGCAGAACCCCAAAAAGGTCACGTTTCCTTGGGGGGAGCGGTGCGATCTGCGCTATTTTTTACCCCACTGCTCCTGTTGGCATTTGTGTTCACAGCGTTCTTGGGAGGGCTCCCCCCCCAGCGTCGGGGAATGCCAGTTTTGGGCGGGATCGCGATCGCGACCCTGTGGGGCGTTGCCGTGAATGGGGTGCGGGTGGCGGCCCAATGGGAGCGGGGGGTGGTGCTGCGCTTGGGCAAATTTCAAGAGACCCGTGGCCCTGGGCTGATGTACGTGATCCCCATCATCGAGCAGATCAACTTTGTGGATACGCGCACCCTGGTGCTCAACATTCCCCGGCAAAAGGTGATCACGCGGGATAATGTCCCCGCCGAAATTGACAGCGCCCTCTTCTTCCAGGTCCAAGATCCCGAAAAGGCCGTGATCTCAATTCAGGACTTCCAGTTCGCGGCCTCACAATATGCCCAAGCCGCATTGCGGGACGTGATTGGGGGCCTCAGCCTCGATGATTTGCTCTCAGAGCGGGAGGAAATTCAAGCCCAGATTGCGACCATTGTGGAAGCGCAGGTGCGGGAATGGGGGTTACATATCGACGCGATTCGCCTCCAAGACATCGAGTTACCTGAAGATCTGAAGCGGATGATGTCTCGACAAGCCTCGGCAGAACGGGAGAAGCGGGCCACCATTACTAAGGCGGAGGGCGATCGCATGGCGGCGGAAAGCCTCGCCCAAGCCGCCACGATTATGGAAAACAGCCCCATCACCCTAGAGCTGCGGGCTTTGCAAACCATTGATAGTTTGGGCGCAGGACCGTCTAATACGGTGATTCTGTTCCCGGTGGAGCTGCTCAGCGCGGTGGAGTCATTGCGTTCTCAACAGAAGTCTTAGGGACACGCTAGGCAATACAGACCGAATCATCGGGGCACCTCCTGGGGGTGCCCTCGATTCGCCATCGGATGGCCCGCATTCTCCATGGGATTATTTGCCCAGGAAAATCGGGGGGTTGGGGGGCGATCGGCGGAGGGCAGGCACAAGACCTGCCCCTACAACCGTTGTGAAATGGGAGGTCTGGGCGGACGATCGTTAGGCCATTAAATCGGCCATTAAAAAAGAGCGCGACCGGGGCCGCGCTCTTGTCAGGTCAGGTTAACGGGTTAAGCAAACCTATACCAGCTTTTCATCAACCGCTTCCGCCTTGGTGTTGGTACGACGGTAGGGGGTCTCGCGGTTGAACTTCATGTGGATGGCGCGGTTCTGCTCGCCATCGGACGCCACCGCCAGAATCGGGTAGTCAATCAACCCATCCTGGAAGGACATCTGGAAGCGGAAGGTGCCATCGGAATTGAGTTGGATGGGCTTGCCGCCAATGGTCACGGTGGCATCGGGCTCGGTGGCCCCGTAAACAATCAGCTCAGCATCGGCCACCAACCAGAACTTGCGGGCGCGCTCAGGCGGCATGGAAGCACCCATACCCACCCCAGACATGTTCAGACCAGAAGCGGTGGGTAAGGCCCACATGCCCACCCCAGAGGGGAACACATAGGAGCTGACCGCTTGCTCGGGCACCTGCTGCATGGAGCCAAACAGAGAACCGGCAACCCGCTGCGCTTCGATCGACTCGGCCATGCCAAAGATCTCTTCGTAGATGGGGTTATCGGCGGCGGTGACACTGCCGGGAGGGGTGAGGGTGATGATGGTTTGGCCGCGCAGATCTTGACCCCAAGGCACGGTGACAAACTTGTCTTCGATCCAGTCGGAGGGGTAAACCGGCGGAATGTGAGCCGGAGCAGAGCGGGCCAGCACTAACCAGCGGCCATCGTTGCAAACATAGCCAATCTCAGCCACGTAGTCGCGATCGCTCACCGGAATCGGCAAGTACCATTCCCGCGCCATCTCGTCACATTCGTATTGCTGCAAGCTGTGGGGGGCTTGAGTATTGATGTCCACATCGGTGACATCGTAGAAGCGCAGGGCCAGCCGGGTTCCCCCTTGGCTGCGTAGCTCCTCTTTATGGTCGTTAGGAATATCCCAATAGGCGTAGGCCCACTGGGGGTCACGGGGCATCAGGACGATGCGGCTTTCACCGTAGCCGGTGGGCAGATCCCCTAGACCTTCATCCACTGCCGCCAATTCTTCTACGGGCATGGGTTCGGTGGGGGCGGCATACTTAGCCGCTTCCACTTCAGCTTGCCCTTCAACAGCGGAGGTCGGGGCAGGAACGGAGGTGGTACGACGTGCTTGGGCTAATTGAATCGCTTCAATCAACTCCTCTTTACGCATCCGGCTGTAGCGGGACACCTCGCATTCACTGGCAACTTTGCGCAGTTGCCGTAGGGTCATTCCGTCAAGAGGCTGGTCAGATTCAGACATTAATCAAACACTCCTAAAACTGCAACGACCGACAAAAAACTGCGGTTACATCCCCTCGGGGATCACCCTTGCCCCCTCGGGGATCGCAAGTTGGACTCAATATGGCAGACATATCGATGGGAGATCAAGGGGGTAAAACAACGGATTCTGAAGCTTTGAGCGAGTTTTAGGGGCAAACCGGGATCATAAAGTCATGATTTCATGACAATAAGATCCCATACTTTTCATTAAGTCAGGGTTACGAAACATTGCCAGTGTCGATGATCCCCCTTAGGCATAAATGCTTAGAGCATGGCAGGGCTCTGTGGTGGCACAGGGGCTGGGTAATGTACTTTTTTGGTAACTACCTAGGTCCCTGCTACCAATGTTGGCGTTTTACCCTGTACGGCATTAGAGAGAATCTCAA
>JAQCKL010000114.1 GCA_027592485.1 Cyanobacteriota bacterium | reverse complement strand
CCCCCCCCTGTGCTGGCAGCACAGGGGGGGGTCTCAGGAAAACTGAAGTTACCCAGTCACCATCCACCCACACAGGCTCTCGATCATGGTGAGTGGTAGGGAGTGGATTAAAAATTTATGGGTCGCCTGGGATTCGAACCCAGGACCAGTCGGTTAAAAGCCGAATGCTCTACCACTGAGCTAGCGACCCATATGGTGCCCATGGACTTTGCCCAGACACAGTTATCGAGAATAACACACAACTCCTCTCTTTAATCCTTGCCTTTAGTCTCATGGGTTTGCCTATTCCTGATTCGACCGAATCCGGCAAAGCAACCCAGCAATGACCCCGCATTTAGAATTGCCTTCCCAAGGGTTGACCAGGACTGTCAGGGGGAATGGTGTTCTTTACACAACGTAATTTCACTTCGGGTATTTGACTCAGCCTAGGCTTTAGACTTGATCACATTCTGGAGGCGCTTTAAGGATTGATTGCCTGATCGCCTTGGCAGTGATTCGTCACCAGAAGCCGCACCCAGGTTGATTCATCTCCAAGATTATGTTTCCTACCCAACGCCCTCGCCGTCTCCGTGGCCAATCCCAGCTCCGCCGCATGGTGCGGGAAACGGTGGTCACGACCAATGATTTGATCTACCCCCTCTTTGCTGTGCCTGGGGCGGCGATCGCCCAGGAAGTCAAGTCGATGCCAGGAGTCTACCAACTTTCGGTGGACAAGATTGTGGAAGAGGCCAAGGAAGTCTACGAGCTAGGGATTCCGGCCATCATTCTATTTGGGATTCCTGACACCAAGGACACCGAGGCCACTGGGGCTTGGCATGATTGTGGAATTGTGCAAAAGGCCACCGAAGCGGTCAAGGCGGCGGTGCCAGACCTCGTGGTGATTGTGGATACTTGCCTGTGCGAGTACACCTCCCACGGCCACTGCGGTTATTTGCAAACCGGAGATTTGAGCGGGCGGGTGCTGAATGACCCCACCCTGGAATTACTGAAGAAGACAGCGGTTTCCCAGGCCAATGCTGGGGCCGATATTATTGCCCCCTCGGGGATGATGGATGGCTTTGTGAAGGCGATTCGTGAGGGGTTAGATGCCTCTGACTTCCAAGACATCCCCATCCTGTCCTATGCGGCGAAGTATTCCTCCTCTTATTACGGCCCGTTCCGGGATGCGGCGGATTCGGCACCGCAGTTTGGCGATCGCCGCACCTACCAGATGGATCCCGCCAACAGCCGGGAAGCCCTCAAAGAAATTGGCCTGGATATCGCCGAAGGGGCCGACATGCTGATGGTGAAGCCCGCCTTGGCCTATATGGACATCATTTGGCAGGTGAAGCAAGCCTCAAATATGCCCGTTGCGGCCTATAACGTTTCCGGCGAATATTCCATGGTGAAGGCTGCTGCCCTAAATGGCTGGGTGGATGAGCAACGGGTGGTACTAGAGACCATGACCAGCTTTAAGCGCGCTGGGGCTGACCTAATCCTCACCTACCACGCCAAGGATGTGGCCCGGTGGTTGGAGAATGCCAACGCCTTGTTTTAAGGTGGTGTTCCCAGAGCTTTAGCTAGGTGCCAGGGAGCCATGTGGTCCCCTGGCACCTGCCTCAATACTTGAACCTGATTTGGGTGTCAGCATGGCTCGAAAATCTAAGAGCTTTGGCAAGTTACTGCGCCAAGCACAGCAGGAGAACACTGGCCAGGGCTACTTAAAAGACCTCGAAAAAAAGGTGGCCTCGGGGCCTCTTGGTCAGCAATTATCCCAGATCATCCCCAACCCGAAGGGGGAGGTCAAAATGTCGGCGGTGCTGGAGGACTTCGTTGAGCCGTACTTAGACGGGAACGAGAGTGATCAAGCGTTCGAAGCTTTCCTCAACATCGCAGTTATTGCTTGGAATATCGCCCTGTTTCCCGAAGACCAGCAACCTCAAAAAGTGGACTTGATTGTGGCGAAAGCCGCCAAGGGCAATACTCAAATTCAGCAAGAAATGCGCAGCGTTCTAGAAGAGCTGATCACTCGTAAACAGCAGCACTTTGCCAGCATCAAGCGTCAAATCGTGGAATTTCAACTCAAAGGCCGAGGGAAAAATATGCACCTTTCCGTTGCTGCAACCCTGTCGCCAAAGTAGTCCCGATTTGTCAGGGATGCCCTCAACGGTATTTTGATTGGGTCTCTGGAAGCTGAATGCACCAGATGCAGCGTGGCAACAGTACAGTAGGACGCTACATCTTGTAGTAACGCTTAATAAACTGGGGTAATTTGTTGCGTTCCTGTTGAGGAGATGCAATGGGCTTCTGGTTTTTTATTTTCTTAAGATTTGGATAATCCCTGAAATAACCTTGGTTTGGGGATGGGGGATGATCCGGTAGCCCGCCAGTAGAACATCTATACCTAGGCTTCTGAATGGCGGTTGGCATAGATTGGATGGAGCTGCTTCGAGTAGGCCGCTTCCTCTTCGGTGGGCCGTAGCAATGATTGGGTTTACACAACGCGAAACGGTGATTCTGGCCCGTACTAGCCCCAGTCGCTTGGCGTATTTGGCCAAGACCGGGGTCGTGGTTCCCCATGGCGATCGCCCCCAGCGGCCTGGGGGGTCTAGCGGTGCCCCTAAAGCGGTCTACTATGACTGGGAGCAGATCTTAGAGCTGCGGGCCATTAACCATTTACGGCAAAAAACCTCTCTGCAAACCATCCGCAAAATTGTGGCTTTTTTGGAAACCCACAGCGGCGATCGCTGTTTGCACAATAAGCAATTGATCGTTAGCGATGACGCGGTGGATTGGGTCAAGCGCCACCCCATCACTCAGCTGCCCCAAATTGTGCAGGTGGTGGGTCCTGCTAATCAGCATGTGGGCCAGTTGAAGATCCCGGCGCTGCCCCCGGTGGCGGCCCTAGTGGGTGAAGTGTGGGATGCCGCCCGCCGCTCGAATGTGATTGACTTTGAGCGCTTCCGACAACGGGCAGGGACTCCCCAGAAATAAGGATCGCTTGGGAAACTGGCACCTCACCCTGCAACCGCTGCCATGGGGTTGGTTACATTGCCGTCATAGGTGACCTTGGTCTCTGAGCGGTCCTAGCAGTCGCCAGTTCGGTTAGGGCAAGACTGCGAGCCCTTTTACTTCTGCGCTAAGGATCAGAGCGGTCCTCGGTGTCCTCAGCAGAGGGGCCAATGCTATCACCAGGTCGCTGGTTTACCGCTAGCAAGGGGGCGAAATGCGGTCTCAGCAAACCCTACGGCAGGGGCTACACCACTACTACCAGGCGAATCCAGATTTTGTGCGCGATCGCGATTTGCAATTAGGCTGGTTGACAGTTCCCTGGCGGGATCTGCAGCGCCACGACATCATGCATGTGGTCACCGGTTATGGCACCGCCCTGGATGATGAGATGCGCCTGGTGGGATTTTTGCTCACGGCCCTGACTTGGCGACGCCCCTGGACCTACTATCTCCAGAGCATTGGGGCGGTGATGGAGGTCTTTTGGCGGGCTTGCTGGGGCCAATCGGTGGAATCGGCCCCGATGCAGTATCGTCCGCTGGAGATCCTGCGGCTTTATTTCACGGGTGTTCGCCAGGGGCTCAGGGTGCGCCGACCCATTAATGCCTACCTTGATCCCGATGTCGTGATGGATCAAAGTTTGGCGGATCTCCGTCAGACCTACGGCATCCGTAATGCCGGGGCGTGGGATGGGGTGTAATGGGCGATGGATGACGCCTCCTTTGTTCGGCAGTCGCTGTGGTCTTTCCTGGAATGGGATTACGCCACCGAGTAGATCAGCCCAGACGCATCGCCTAGGGCTGCCCTACGCATTGATTTTGTGAAGACAATATTGCTTTGGTGGGAGAGTCCCCTCCGGTTTTGGGCGGCAAAACTGACTCAAGTCCTGTTGCTATTGCCCCTGATGTTCCTGGCAGTCAAGCTGAGAGCGCCGTTGTTGGCGAGTATTCGCGCTGAGCTGCTGTGGCCATTGCCCCTAGCCCTAGGGGTTTTGTTGGCTCTGAATCTGCCGAGATTTTGGCATCGCAAAACCCATGAACATCGCCGCCGCCACATCATGCGGTGGGTGGTGTTAATGCTCTGTGGGGCGGGTCTCGCCTTTACCCTGACCACAGAAGCCAAGTATCACCTGGCGAAGCACAGGGTCTTGACGGGGGATGCGGCCCAGTTGGAAAGGCTCGGCCAGCATCTGGTGGTGGGCTATCGCGACTTTGACGCGGTCAAAACCCTGGTGGAGAAACGGGCCATTGGTGGCATATTCATTAGCCATCGCAATCTGGAAGGGCAATCGATTCAGCTGCTACGCGATCAAATTGCCACGCTACAGGCGATTCGGCGTGGGCAGGGTTTGCCGCCCCTATGGGTGGCGACGGATCAAGAGGGTGGCGTAGTGTCTCGCCTGTCTCCGCCTTTGACCCACTTACCGCCTTTGGCCGAGGTGATAGACCAGGCCCCGACGGCAGCTAAACGGCAGCAGCGGGTGCAGGCTTACGGTGATACCCACGGGCAGGAGCTGGCCGCGCTGGGTATTAACCTCAACTTTGCCCCGGTAGTGGATCTCAACAAGGGCGTTGTGAACCCGGAGGATAAATTCTCTGTGATCTATCGTCGGGCCATTTCGTCCGATAAAACCGTAGTGGCAGCGGTGGCAAAGGACTACTGCGCGGCCTTGCTCAGCCATGGCGTGCACTGTACCCTCAAGCATTTTCCCGGTTTGGGACGGCTTGATGCCGATACTCATTTGACCTCGGCCCATTTGGATACGTCTATTACCGAGCTCGCCCAGGATGATTGGCTACCGTTCCAACAGGTGATGCAGATCGAGGGTGTGGTAACGATGCTGGGGCACCCGATTTTGACAGCGGTGGATAATCAGCACCCAGCGTCATTTTCTGCGGCAGTCGTGCAGGACATTTTGAGGCAGCAATGGCAGTATGACGGGGTTTTAATTACCGATGACTTTTGTATGGGAGCGGTCTTTAACAGCCGGGATGGGGCCACTGGGGGCACGATCAAAGCGCTGAATGCGGGGGTGGATCTGATTTTGATTTCCTACGATGCGGATCTCTACTACCCGGTGATGGCGGCGTTAATGAAGGCCGAGCAGGGCGATCGCCTCTCTCCCGATCGATTGATGGCAAGCCGCGATCGCCTCCAGTTGGCCCTGAATCGAACGGCGATGGAATGACCGGCTTCTCCCTGGGTGTACTGAATGACCGCCACACCTGGCAAGATACAGTCACTGGTTTTTAACCCTGTAAAGCCCGGATTCACCGATCGCCCTGGAACGAATGCTTGTCACCCTGGAAACGAAACTCAGCCCCTCGATCAAAGTCTTAGCCACCGTGCTGACCGCCAGCGCCCTCGGCCTAGAGCTGTGGAACCAATATGAATGGTGGGCTCACGGCGCATCCCTTCAAGGCTGGGGATGGGTCTTTGCCTTTGAACGATTTGTCCTGATCGCCCATGGGATCGAGAGTCTGGTGGCACTGGTCTATGCCGCTTCCAGACACCCATCTCCCCTGCGGTATAGCGTTTACACCTTTTTTGTCGGCACGATTGGCTTAATTGAACTCTTCAGACTTGAAAAGACGAATGAATAGTGCGTCAGAGCCTGCCATTACAATGACTATGTATCGATATAACGCCCGATGCTATGGCCTCTGACCCCCTGACCCAGCAAAAAGCGCTCCAGCAAAAGTATCGGCAACTCACAGTGGTGCAGCGATCGCTGCTGCAGGTTTTTGCGATGCTGTATGAGCCCTTGAGCCGCGCCAACGCTTTTAAATGCTGGAGTGAGGCGATTTTGCCGATTAGCCAGGCCCACAGCATTCGGCCTTTAGACATCAAGCAATTTAGCAACCTGGTGACCAAGCTGATTCAGCAGGAGGTGTTGATCCAGAACCCCGGTGAAGGCCCCCAATGTCCGGCCCTGCTGATCGATATTGTGGTACGGGATGCGGTGACCAGCGGCACCTTTGAACCCATCGCTCAGGCGATCGCCAAACTTTTCCCCATCCGTAAACGCTACGTCACCCACGGGCCGCGCCACTTTCATACCGAAAGGGAATGGCTGCGGGAGCTGCGCATTGCCATCTACCGCCAGAAGCAGGCTGAAATCGACACCCTGCTTGAGGATCGGCAGCAAGCCTACTGGACATCGACGCTAACGTTTCCGCAAGCGCTACAGCAGATTCTCAATAACCCCTTTGACCCCGAGTGGTTTGAGAGCTTGTCCCCAGCGTTCCGTCAGTTTGGGCTGCGGTTGACCCTAGAGGACTCGGTACAGCGCTGTGTCCCCGCTGATGCGGCCTTTGAGTTAACGGAAGAGATTTACAATGGCGGCCAAGCCGACCCTGCCTTGGGCTTAGCCTATGCCGAACAGCTTTGGCTACGGGGTCATTTGCAAGAAGCCAGTGGGGTCCTCGCCGAAATTGCGCCCAGTCACCACCCCGCCCAACGAGATGCCCTATTGGGGGCGATCGCCTTTTTGACCGGCAAAAACGACCAAGCCGTTGCCCACTACCGCTTAGCACTGAAAGCCGCAGGCAAAACCCAGAGCGCCCAAGCCGCTTGGTTCAAGCTCCCGGCCACCGTCCTTTATTTTTTCGCCCTCCTCAAGGACGGCAGCCCAGCGGCCCATCAAGAGGCCAAAACCCATTGCTTACTCCTGCAAAAGCAAGCGGGTCACTGGCTCCAGGTCAGCATGGACCCGTTTTTGGCCGTGATTCACACCCAGCAGGGTCAGTTGAGCAAAGTCCTCCATGCCCGCGAGCAATTTGTGGACTATATCCTGAGCACCAAGGGGGTGGGGGCATTGCTCAGCATCTATAGCCTGCAATGGCTAGATGCCAAAGACCTCGATCAGTGGTTGGTGCCGCAACTGGTGCGTCGCTACCGCGATGCCTCCCAAGCCAACTACGGCTGGCTAGCCCTAGAGATCGCCGAATTGTTGGCGCGCCTACAGCCCGATGAAATCTACGGTGAAATGGCCGAAGCCCTGCGGGAGCAAACTGGCAGCCAGCCCTTGATCAACGTGGTGGAGCGCCAAGAGGCCTGGGCCTTATCCCTCAGTGCCTTAACGAATCTGACGGCGATCGCCGCCCAACCCATCGCCGCCCAACCCGCCTTTCGGATGGCCTGGCGGCTGCGGTTTAGCTCTGTGGCCAATTGGGAACTCACCCCCCTAGAACAGAAATTGAGCGTCAAGGGGGGCTGGACCAAGGGCAAAACCATCGCCCTAAAGCGCTTCGCGTCGCTCAGTGAGATGCCCGACTACATGACCCCTCAAGATCGCCAGATCTGCGGCACCCTCGAAGTGGAATATGAATCGCAGTATTACTACTACGGGTCAGCCAAGCCCTATTATTCCTTCGGCAACGAGGCGTTGCTGGCCCTCGTGGGCCATCCCCTCGTGTTTTGGGAGGGCACCGACAATGTGCGGGTGGATGTGGTGGCGGGGGAACCGGAGCTATTGGTCAAGCGGCTGTCGGGGGAGCGTTTGCAATTGGAGCTGTCCCCCACCCTCCCCACTAGCACCAAGATTTTGGCCTTTAAAGAGACCCCGACCCGCCTCAAAGTGATTGCCATCAAAGACGATCATCGCCGGATTGCGGAGCTCCTGGGGCCAAATAATCGCCTAGAGGTGCCCATCAAAGCGGAGGCGCAGGTGTTGCAGGCGATCGCTTCAGTATCCAGTCTCGTCACGGTGCAGTCCGACATTGGCGGCGGGGTTGAGGCAGAAGAAGTGCCCGCCGATGCCACCCCCCGAGTTCACCTCCTTCCTGCTGGGGAGGGCCTCAAGGTATCGCTTTTAATTCACCCGTTTCCCGAAGGGGGGGCCTACTATGCCCCCGGCAAAGGGGGCGAGACGGTCATCACCGAGGTGGAGGGTAAGCGGCTGAAAACCCAGCGGGATCTAAAGCTGGAGAAGCAGCGGGCCAAGGCGGTCAAAACCACTTGCCCCGTTTTACAGGACTATAAACCCGAAAAAGGAGAGTGGCTGATTGAGGAGCCGGAGGATTGCCTAGAACTGCTGGTACAGCTCCAGGCATTGGGGGATAGCGTCCGCATTGAATGGCCCGAGGGGGAAAAGCTGCGGGTATCCCGGCAGTTGGGCCTGGGGAATTTCAAGCTCAGCATTCGCCAACAGCAGGACTGGTTTGCCGCCAGCGGCGAAGTCCAGATCAGCGACGATCAGGTGATGGATCTGCAACAGCTGATGGCCCTGCTGGAAAACACCCCCGGTAAGTTCATCGCCCTCTCCGACGGGCAGTTTCTCGCCCTCACCGATGAATTTCGCCAGCGGCTGCAAACCTTAAAGCGGCTCTCGGATGGCCAGGGTAAGGGCAAAAACAAAGACATGCGCATCCATGGCCTCGCCGCCCTGGCCCTAGAGGACATGGTGGAAGATGTGGGCCAGCTAAAGGTGGATAAAGCCTGGAAAGCTCACCTGGAACGCATCAAAGCCGCCCGCACCATCGAGCCCCAGCTTCCGACCGAACTTCAGGCCAGCCTGCGGGACTACCAGCAGGAGGGTTATACCTGGCTGGCCCGACTGGCCAACTGGGGGGTGGGGGCTTGTCTGGCTGACGATATGGGCCTGGGCAAAACCCTACAGGCGATCGCCGTCATTCTCAGCCGCAGCGACGATGGCCCCACCCTGGCCATTGCCCCCACCTCGGTCTGCATGAACTGGATCAGCGAAACCGAACGATTTGCCCCCACCCTAACGGTCAAGGTGTTTGGCACAGGCGATCGCCAGCAGATGCTCGACGATGTGCAGCCCCGCGATCTGGTGGTCTGTAGCTATGGGCTGCTGCAACAGGAAGACGTGGCGGCGATGCTGGCCAAAGTCGTCTGGCAAACCATCGTTTTGGACGAGGCCCAGGCGATCAAAAATGCCGACACCAAACGCTCCCAAGCGGCCATGGTCCTCCAGGGCAACTTCAAAATCATCACCACCGGCACCCCGATCGAAAACCACCTGGGGGAACTGTGGAACCTGTTTCGGTTTATCAACCCCGGTCTGTTGGGATCCTTGGATAGCTTTAACCAGCGCTTTGCCTATGCCATCGAGCGGGATCAAGACGAGGCCGCCCGCGAAGCCATGCGTCGCTTGATCCAGCCTTTTATCCTGCGGCGCACCAAGGATCAGGTGCTCAAAGAGCTACCCTCCCGCACCGAAATCACCCTGCAGGTGGAACTCAGCAAATCGGAGATGGCTTTTTATGAGGCGTTGCGGCGGGAGGCGATCGATAAGCTCAGCGACCTGGATGACCCCGCCGGACAAAAGCACTTGAAGGTATTGGCGGAGATCATGCGGCTGCGACGGGCCTGCTGCAACCCCAACCTGGTGCGCCCGGAGCTGGCCCTGCCCAGTGCCAAGTTAGAGCAGTTTGGCGAAATCTTGGCGGAGTTGCTGGATAACGGCCACAAGGCCCTGGTGTTCAGTCAGTTTGTCGATCACCTCACCATCCTGCGGGAGTATCTAGATGGGCAAAAGATTGCCTATCAATATCTCGATGGCAGCACCCCGGCCAAGCAGCGCAAAAAGCGGGTGGATGCCTTCCAGCAGGGGGAGGGGGATGTGTTTTTGATCAGCCTGAAGGCGGGGGGCACGGGGTTGAATCTCACCGCCGCCGACTATGTGATCCACATGGACCCTTGGTGGAATCCGGCGGTGGAGGATCAGGCGAGCGATCGCGCCCACCGCATCGGTCAGCAAAAGCCGGTGACGATTTACCGGTTGGTGGCGAAGGGGACGATCGAGGACAAAATTGTGGCATTGCACAAGGCCAAGCGAGATTTGGCGGACAGTCTCTTGGCGGGGTCGGACATGAGCAGCAAGGTCTCTACGGAACAACTCCTGTCCCTAATCCAACAGTAGGAAGAAGCCCAGATATTGATCCCCTCCCACGGAGGGGTGCCCATAGGGCGGGGTGGGTTTTTCTCGCCTCCCAGGCTCCGCCTGGTGAGCCATCCCTGCGGCTCTGCCGCTCATGGTCAAAAGTGTTGGTTCGCCAGCCTACGTGCTCCCTCACTCCCTGCTTGCCCCGCGCAAAGGGGTGCATCCCACTTTTGTCATCCTGAGCGCAACGGAGTGTAGCGAAGGATCTCAGTCCTCGGGCAAGATCGGGATTCTAAGCCTGCGGCAGGCTGCGCC
>JAQCKL010000113.1 GCA_027592485.1 Cyanobacteriota bacterium | reverse complement strand
ATTCTCTCTAATGCCGTACAGGGTAAAACGCCAACATTGGTAGCAGGGACCTAGGTAGTTACGATTTTATTCATAACCCCTGGCTTGAAAAATGCTTATACCTAGTGGTGCTACTCCTCTTTTGCTATGTCGCTGAAATCAAGGTCACCACTTTCTTAAGGGTCAAGCTTGAGCACCCTAAGGTAGCCCCACTGCAAGTGAGGCCCAGTAATAAGTGAGGCCAAGCCGCAAGTCAGGTTGGGCCGTATTTATTTCCCGAAAAAATATTAGGGGGAGCTAGCTGGGGCCACATAGGTCCAGTATTCCGCTTCGCTGAGGACCGTCCTCCCCACAGGCACCCGATCCAAAAATACATGGCCCTCTAAATGGTCATGCTCGTGTTGGAAAATGCGGGCCACAAAATCCGTCAGCACCTGGCGTTTCCAGGTGCCATGGCGATCGCAATAGTCCACCTCAACGGTTCGGTAACGGGGGACCTGGCCCCGCTGATCCGGCACGCTCAGACAGCCTTCCCAGCCGTCTAGCATGACTTCGTCATGGGCGACGATGCGGGGGTTGACCATGGCGGTCGGTGCCATCAGTGGCGCATCGGGATAGCGGGGGTTGGGCCGTGAGGCCACGATCAACACACGTAGGGACTCGCCCACTTGGGGGGCGGCAATGCCCACCCCATGGGTTTGCTCCGCCGTCCAGATCAGATCGTCAATCAGCGCTTGGAGACGATCGTCAAAGTCTTGCACCGGAACCGCCACTTGTCGGAGGCGCGGATCACCCAGTTGTATCACTGGGCGCGGCTCTCCCGGTAAAGCTGCGGCTGCCATCGGTCTTGGGAAGTCCTCCTGGGGATGCGGCATCGTTTGAAGATCGGCATTTAGCCTATTCTAAGCCCCCGAGCAAAGGCCCCGCCGTACCTGCCAGCCGTTCACTTTCTCCGTAACCAGTTCAACCAAGCTGGCTGCTGGGCCAATTTTTGCTGGGCCTCTAGCTTCTGTTGCTTTCTCAACAATTTCCGGGCTAAGCGCTCTTCATAAATGGCCCTGGGTTTGACGGGATGATAGACACCGGGCTGGCTTAAATCAAAGGGATGGGTATCGGCATAGACCCCTTGACGCAGGGCGGGTGGAAATTCGGTCACCGATAGCCCTGCCTTACGAATCGCAGTCCCCATGCGCAACTCACAGAACACGTCATTACGGCTCAGGTTCTCGATCATTCGCTCCACCGCCTCGTGGGAGAAGAGGCTGCAAACATAGGGCACGACCCCAGCAATATAGGGGCGATCGCTCGGATCCAGGTTATTCACTTCCTGCTCTTTGAACCAACTCCAATCTGGCTTGGTTTCGGGGGTATAAAAACTACGGCAGCTCACCTGGGCATCCCAGACCTCGCCATAGGCTTCCTTAAGGGGCAGGGTGCAGCGACAGTCGTATTCAATGATGATGTAGCGCTCCGCCGACACTTGCCGATTTAAAAACCACAGATAAAAAGTCGTATCAATGGCGCGCCATTTATTGCGGGTATCCCACTGGGAAGGAAAATTATCCACATCCACAGAACCGGGTAGATACTCTGGGACCGCACTGGTCACCGGGATAATCGCGGCATCCGGGTTATGCTCCTTGAGCAGGTTAAAGTGCTGAAGGGTGATGGGGTCTACCTTGTGATAGTGGTATAGGACACAGAGTTCCTTCATGGCAATCGCCTCAATAACCGGCTGCTTCTACTACTGCTTTTCAGGCTACCCAAAATGCCGCGTTGCACCCCTTGCCGTTGTACCCCTAGGTCGCCCCTGGGCAGCCTCATCCCTAAACGCCTTAGCCCCAACCGGAGGGATAAAACCCACCCCTAGCGTGATCTCCATGGCGGTTAACGCTATATAAAGATTTTCCTTCTGTCTTCTGGGGCGAGATCGGGTAGGCTAGTAAGTCCTGATGGGTGTTTTGTGCCGGTCAAGCCAGCCCCCTCCGCCCACCGGTTTGAGGTGATGAAGCGGGTGGTGGCGTGGATGAAGCAAGCTTGAGGGTGCGAAGACCGGATGAAGACATCAATCGGCCACATGGAGGTCAGCTGTGGAGCAAACGTTACAGGGACTCTGGGACGAAGTATTGGAGCGACTACAGAGCCAACTCAGCCGACCCACCTTCGAAACCTGGATTAAACCGGCTCGGATCGAAGAGCTGTCAGACACCGCTCTGACTATCACCACCCCCAACCCCTTTGCCCGCAACTGGCTACAAAAGCACTATCTCGGCACCATTAATAGCGTTGTCACTGAAGTGCTGGGCCATTCCGTCGATATTCAGGTGATGGTCGATACCGACATGGCTGCCTCGACCCACTCCCCGGCACCCAGCTCTGATGTCAGTTGGCCTACTCCCAGCAGCACTGTCACCCCTAAGGTGACCCAGCACCGCCCCGTGGGGCTCAACCCCAAAGCGGTCTTTTCGCGGTTTGTGGTCGGCGCAAACAATCGCATGGCCCATGCCGCTGCCTTGGCGGTGGCCGAAGCCCCTGGCCGAGAATTTAATCCCTTGTTTCTGTGTGGAGGGGTGGGATTAGGTAAGACTCACCTGATGCAGGCGATCGGTCACTACCGCCTGGAGATTAGCCAAGATGCGCGTATTTCCTACGTCTCCACCGAGCAATTTACCAATGACTTGATCACGGCGATCCGCAAGGACAGCATGCAGCGCTTTCGCGATCACTATCGGGCCGTCGATGTGTTGCTAGTGGATGACATCCAATTTATTGAAGGGAAGGAATACACCCAGGAAGAGTTTTTCCACACCTTTAATACGTTGCATGAGGCCGGCAAGCAGATTGTAATTGCCTCCGATCGCCCCCCCAATCAGATTCCCCGCCTCCAAGAACGACTCTGCTCACGGTTTTCGATGGGATTGATTGCTGACATTCAATCCCCCGATTTTGAAACCCGAATGGCGATTCTGCAGAAAAAGGCCGAATACGAGAATGTGCGCCTGCCTCGGGATGTGATTGAATACATCGCCGCCACCTATACCTCTAATATTCGCGAGCTTGAAGGGGCCTTGATCCGCGCGATCGCCTACACCTCGATCTCGGGCCTGGCCATGACGGTCGATAACCTGATGCCCGTTCTCAATCACCCGGTCGAAAAAGTCGATGTCACCCCTAGCGAAGTGATTCAGATTGTCTCAGAAGTCTTTCATGTGACCGTCTCTGACCTAAAAGGCCCCTCCCGGCGGCGGGAAATCAGCCTGGCCCGCCAGGTGGGCATGTACCTGATGCGCCAGCACACCGCCCTGAGCTTGCCTAAGGTAGGTGAAGCCTTTGGCGGCAAGGACCACACCACCGTCATGTACAGCTGCGAAAAAATCACCAAGCTGATCAAGCAAGATTTAGATTTAGCTCAGACGATTCGTCGCGTTAGAGATCGAATCAATTTGATGGGCCAAAATTAATCAACCCAAGCGGTTCCATCGTTCATAGATACGGCGATCGCTTTCAGAAATCTGGTCTGCCCTACAACTGGCCTGCCCCACAACTGTTGTGGGGCAGATTCGTCTTGGGGAATGATTGATCCGGCGAACCGCTCTCAACGACCAACCATCGTTGCCCAAACCTAACGTTTTGTGAATCTTTGCTCTCCAGAGCACTGTGGAAAACAGCCCTATAACTGTGGAAAAAGTAGCGGTACAGTCGGGATATAACCTGCCCCAATGGGGAAAAAAGGCTGTGGTGTCAAGGGCTGTGGAGAAACCCAGATTCTTTCCACAGGTTATCCACAACACCTCCAAAGCAAAAAGGCTTATTCCCAGGGCGATCCCCACTTTATCCACACTTTCCCCATGCTCTACTAAAACGACTACAAGAGATCTTTTTCTTTTAGTTCTTCCATAGACCGACTGAAATCTAGGGGAAAAACCAGGATGATAGGATTGGCATCCCACTCCATGTCCTGGTCTGTGCCGGGTTTAGGTGGGTCTGAACGGTAACCTTGGTTGAATCCCCTGATCGGTTCTCCTATGAAATTTGTCTGCTCCCAAAACGCCCTCAATACCCATCTCTCCTTAGTCAGTCGAGCGGTACCGGCCCGGCCCAGCAAGCCGATCTTGAGTAATGTCCTGCTCAAAGCCGATCAAGACCAGCAAACCGTTACCCTGATTGGGTTTGACGAAACCTTGGGGATCAAAACCGTCTTTACTGCCGCCGTAGAATCCTCTGGGGAACTGACCTTGCCGGCGAAGCTCCTCGAAAACATCATTGCCCGCCTCCCGGCAGAAGACATTGCTGTGGAGGAGATGGAAGAAGACACCGCCGTTACCCTAACCTCGTCTTGCGGCAATTATCAGGTGCGAGGCTTGAGTGCAGAAGATTATCCCCACTTGCCAGAGGTGACCGTTGGGCAAGTGGTACAACTTTCGGCAGAAATCCTGTTGGAGGGCTTGCGAGGGGCCTTGTTTGCCACCAGTGGCGATGAGACCAAGCAGGTTTTGACCGGGGTCCATTTGTTGGCCGATGCCGACACCTTAGAGTTTGCGGCGACGGATGGTCACCGCTTGGCGGTGGTCAAGACCATCGATGAGGGGGCGACGGAAAGGGATCAAGCGGATGCCACCGCCATGAATGTGACGGTGCCTGCCAAAGCCCTGCGGGAACTGGAGAAGATGCTGCAAGCCCATGTCTCTTCGGATCCGGTCACCCTCAGCTTTGATGCCATTCAGGTGGTCTTTGCCCTCGGGGAGCAGCGCTTGACCACGCGCCTCTTAGAGGGGCAGTATCCCAACTATCGCCAACTGATGCCCCAGCAGTTTGAGCGTCAGACCACGGTGGATCGGAAGTTGTTTATAGATGCCCTAGAGCGGATTGCCGTCTTGGCGGATCAAAAAAACAATATTGTGAAACTCACCCTGGATGCCGAAGCTCAGACCCTGGCCCTATCGGTAGAGGCCCAAGAGGTGGGCAGTGGCCGCGAGGTGATGCCAGCCCAAGTCAGTGGCGAGTCCTTAGAGATTGCTTTTAACGTGCGCTACCTGCAGGATGGCCTCAAGGCGGTGGGCACGACGGAGGTGCAAATGAAGTTCAATGCGGCCACCAGCCCATCGATCCTGGTGCCTTTGGGGGCGTTGCAGATGACCTATTTGGTCATGCCGATCCAGATCAGATCTTGATAACCGGCCCTGGATCGTTACATCCTTTAGGGATCGGGTACTGTAAAAGCGGGGCTTGAAATCGGCTTATCGCTGTGTCCCGCAATAAATGAGTATCTGAACCTGAGGGGTAGGCAAAATGGATTTAGCGATCGCTGCAATGGTATTCGGAACAATTCTGGTGATGTTCACCCGTGACGTTGTCGATAACTAAGGGTTACAACCCGACGGTGTTTCCGACTTTGTCCCGTAAAAATTAACCTGATAACCTGTAATCGTCACTCCCGTTTCTACTTCAATCGCTTCAATCAGAGCCTTTGGCAGCGCGATCTGGACATCGATAATTTGATTCGTGTCCACACAGGTGACATGGCTGTGGGACTCACTAATGTGACCATAGAGACACCCGTCAGAACGCTCCAGGCATTCGATAATGCCCTGCTCAGAAAGGGCATCTAGATTTTGATACACCGACGTGTGGCCGATTTCACAACCTTGGTGATTGAGGCGGTCATAAATCTCGCGAGCTGATAGGTGCTCCTTGGCCTCCCAAAGCAGCGTTAAGATATACCGCCGCTGCCGACTGAGGCGCATCCCTAGGGATTGGCAGCGGGCGATCGCATCCTCCAAAGACGCAACGGGTGGTGTGACAAGGCCATCGCTCAACATAGGCTTCAAGCTAATTCATAGTCGTTCCTACTTTAGCTTGCTATTTTCACTTGCGTCCATGGTGCGAGTCTGGCGGTCGCTGGCAGCCCTAGCTGAAGGGGTTTGCGGGGCAACCAATCAGGGTGCAAGGCTTGCGCCCCTACATCGGTGACCTGTGGGTCTGGGATGTTTTTGATTGCGGCCCCCTAAGGCTGCTCAATCGCTGCGGGCGCGCTCTCTAAGGGCTGTTCTAAGGGTTTTGGATCAATTTTTTTCTGGATGGCATCAGTGTTTGTCGCGGTAGAGGCGGCGGGGAGATACACCTGGGTCGTTGGGATGGCACCTATGGGGTTGTTCCCAGCACTCGCTGTCGGTGCTTGGGGATTAAGTGCTTGCTCCTGGGGTTGGGCGAGGACGCGGGTAGCGGTAGATAGGATCGGATCGGTCTGGGCGGGCGAGACCTGGTCGGTAACGAGGGTCGGAAAACTGGGGGGTGTGAAGTTTAGAGCACTGTCAATGGGCTCGGGGCGGGTGGGAGACGCTGGGACGGGTTTAGGGGCCAATGGGATGGCGGCATTGACTGGGTTGGCTTCGATGGCGCGGGCGATCGCCCTAACCCGACGGGTTTGATCCGCACTAATGCCGCCAATGGTATTCCCTAGTCCAGGGGCATTCCACCGTTGCGTATCGGGATCGAGGAAGGCGCGAGTGCGTGCCCACACAATCGCTTCCTCTTCGGGTAAACCCGACTGCTGGGCCTGGGCCAGTCGCTCGATGTATCCCCAGCGATCTAAGGCGGCCATGGGGGCTTGATTGGCTAAGTCAATGCCATTGAGCAGGGCCACCTCTGACAGCTCTAGATCATGGGCCGCCGCTTTCTCCTGGAGTTGTTCGGCTTGGGAGCGCAATCGCTGGAGTTGTTTTTGATCCGCTTCGACGGGGGAGCTGGCCCCATGCTGATACGAAAACGATCCTAAATTCCAGACGGCATTGCCTGGATCGGTATGGCCAAAATAGGCCGGGGTTCTTTGGCCGTCGGGGGTGCGGGTGCCTTCGGCGCTGCCCACAGCCCGCGCCACTAGGGATTCCGCGCCACCGGCAAAGAGCGGTGTTAGGTCCAAGGCCGCTTCCGTGGCGGCGGCTAGGACGACTGCCTCTGGAGGCGCTTGGGGATCTAGGTCAAAATTAACGGCGATATCGATCGGTTCTGGGAGGTGGAGCGGGGTGAGGTCCGGTTCCGCCAGGGTCGCCGATCCTAAGGATGCTGAGGTCAAGGCCGTGGTCCGGAGAGTCGGCGGTGCGGGCAGACTCGATACCTCACTATCTGCACTGGATGCTAAGGCGAGGGCATCACCCCCACCATAGTTGCCTTGGGGCGAGGGGGCGCTTTGGGTATTGCCCAAGGGGGGGCGGGTGGCCTCGGGCGGAATCGGCAGGGGGGCTATATTGGCAGGGGGCAATGCTGCCAGCGCTGATGACGGTGCCGGATCGGTTGCTTGGCTCTCGCTGGTGGGACTGGGCTCCAGCTCGAAACTGAGGGCAACGGTTTCTTGGGCTTGGGCAACCGCAGCTAGGCCGAGGCTGAGGGCAAGGGTGCTAGCGGTGAGCAGCGTGGGGGAGGTCTGCATAACGTCTTCTAGGGAACGGTGGGGACAACGGTAGAAGTCGGGTCAGGCTTTAGGGATAGATGCGTAGCGATCGCTCCAAGACATGGCGGGAGGGTTCGACAATGGTCCAGGTGCCATCGGGCTGACGCCGCAGGGTCGAAAAATGTAGAAAGCGGGCGGATCCCATCCGGCTGCCGAGGGTGATCGGACCGAGGTGGGGACGGCGTACCCCGCAATAGCGAAACAGGTAGGCGGGCACCTCTGGCGAGGAAAAGAAAATACAGTCATTGCCCAGGGCTGACAATTCCACTTCCCCAGCAAAGGGGGCGTAGATGGGATGGCCTCGGGTGTCGATTGTGATATCCCCCAGGCTGGCCACCACCCGAAACCCTGAGATTTGCTGGCCGGGCTCCAGTTCCCAAGTCTGCTGCACAATAATCTGGCGGGGGGTGGCGATCGCCGACTGACGGCAACCACTGATCAAGGCCAGCAGCGCCCACAGGCCGAGCAACCCCACTCGCCGCCAGGGGGGGCGAATACGGGACCGCCAGCGGCTATTCGAAATTAAAGCGATAACCAGCGTACTCATCGTTTTCGTACAGGATGACCAGTTGTGTTTTGGGGTCGAACGCTAGGGGATAAGCCTCGCGCTCCGCCTCGACCCCCGATCTCACTTGCAGGGAGGCTAGGGTGCAGTAGGGTTCCGCCACCACCTGCCGGACGCGGGCTTTAGAGTCGCGCTCAGGGATGGTGAGCAACTGGGCCAGTTGCTCACGGGACAGGGTGGCTTCGGTTTGCACAAAGGCTTTACAGCTATTGGGATGGGTTTGGGCCGTCGCTCTTCCCGGTAGCCAGGCGCGTAAATTGGGCAAGTCTGCCAGCAATAGGCCCAGACCGGCAATTAGACCAACGGCCAATACGGTTCTGCCCATGGAAGCGGGGGGTAAGGGGGGCTGAGAGGGTTGTGGAGAGGCGGATTGAGCCTGAGTGGAAACCATGGATATGTCCTCCTTTTGGGGTGAATCACGTTGGGTTGATCGCGCTGGCCCCTTTACTTAGGACCCCTAGGATGGCGCGGATGATTTGAGGAGAAGCCAAGGGGCTCGCAGTTTTGTCGGAGCTCATTGGCGACGGCGATAAGCGCAATATCGGGCCGTTAGAGCTGCCCCCCTAGCACCAGGCCCAAGAGGGCCAGTAAGAGGCGCACAATCAGGGCCAGATCACTACGGGGGTTGGTGATCAGTCGATACAGCGACCACCCCACGAGGACGACAATGCCCCCAATTAACAGGGGCCAGAGGCTGGGTAGGGGAGCCAGGGTCAGCTCTAAAAATTTGCGGCTAATCACTCCCCCCAGTAACCACCCCCCAATATCGAGGGCACTGAGGCGAGAGTGGCGCTCTAGGGTGGCGGTTAAGCCCTGCCAGAGATGTCCGAGGGCTGCGATCGGCTCTCGAATCAGGACCGTTGACCAGGGTTTGGCCTCCGCCCAAGGCCGCGTGGGTTGACGGGCTTGGCTTCTCAACAAATGGGCGGTTTGATCCGCATGATGTTCGTCTTCATAGAGATCGATGGCGGTAGGGGTCAGGACCATGGCCCCCTGGGCATCTTCTAAAACCCGAGCGATCGCGATCTGCTCCAATCGACAAAACTGCTCCAGGGTCCAGGGTGAATTATGGCGGCGTAAGTGCCAGGCAAGGCTATCGACACTGCGCTTGAAGGTTTGGAGCGCCGCTTCCTGGGCCTGGGCGAGTTCATTAATGTGCCGGGCTTGCCCATACAGACGGTGCAGATGCATGTCTAAGTCGGGTGACGGCTCTGGGTTGGGCGGGGGCGGGGGCTCTAGGGCCGCATCCTGGGTGGGGATAACCGTGGCCGATCGCTGACGCAGGGCTTCAACCGTTGCGGCTAATTCGGCTGGTGCAACGGGCCGGTTGAGACCCCGGTCGGCGGGTGCTCCCCACGGTAAGTCCACGGCCCCAGCCTCTTGATCAGAGGACGGGATTTTCTGGTCAATCAACCGTTGGTGAATAGCATTGAAATCGAGGTGGAGTTCTGGAGTTCCCATGGCATTTTGCTGCAAGAACGCAACCGATGGCGATTTGTTGACAGAGCAGTCGCCAGTCCAGTGAGGACCAGACTGCGAGCCCCTTGGCTTCTGTGCTCAGGATCAGAGCGATCCTAGGTGCCCTCCGCAAGGTGGCTAAGACTATAGTACAAGTGTACTGATTAATTCTGTTCTTGCAACTCTTTCGTGAAAGGCGGCGTCCCATAGCTATAGATAAAGCCTGCAAGAACCGTTGTGTTGGAGCGAATGTGGTAGATTGCCCAACGGTCCTTGAACCCTGCCAATCTGTCCTCAATTGGAATGTTGTGGCCAGGTGCGAGCACATCATTACCCTGTTGCTCATGCCAGTGCGCCCATGATCGATCCTTTTCGAGACACATCGCCAGATCGTTTTGATAGGGATGTTAATGATTCCCCTGCGGTGCGACGGCCTGGCCTCCAGGTGCGTTCCTGGGGATATCACCTGCTCATGGTTTTCGTGCTGGGCGGGCAGGTGCTCATGCGCCTGTTGCGGTGCCGGGTGCAGCGTCATCGGGTGATGGAGCAGATGATGGCCGCCGGTCCGGGGGCGTTGCTGCCCGTGTTGATGATTAATGTGCTGGCGGGGATGATTTTCACCCTTCAAACGGCTCGGGAAATGAGCCGAATTGGCTTTTTGCAGGCCTTAGGGCTGGTGTTTAGACTAAGTCATGCCCAAGTAGCCCCATCGCGTTGGATAGGGCTACTTGGGCTGTGGA
>JAQCKL010000112.1 GCA_027592485.1 Cyanobacteriota bacterium | reverse complement strand
TGTTGAAGTTGAAGGATGACTCGTTACGGGTTAATCGCTCGTAGCTACGGGTTAGGGTTCAGCAGATGACTCAGTCGCTGATACTCGCCCATTAGCAATGGCAAATAACGAAAAGGCATTAGCCGAGAGTGGCCAGGACATCCGATTCGCGGAGTAGGACAAAGTCGTCACTGGCGAGCTTGATATCGGTGCCGGCATACTTGGAATACAGGACTTTGTCGCCCACTTTGACTTCGAGGGGCTGGACCGCGCCATCGTCGTTGCGCTTCCCAGGGCCGACTTGAACCACTTCACCCACTTGGGGCTTTTCTTTGGCGGTGTCGGGTAGCAGAATGCCGCCAGCGGTTTTTTCTTCAGCATCGCTAACTTTAACGAGGATGCGATCGCCGAGGGGCTTAACGGTAGAAACGGCCAGAGAAATGGCAGCCATGGATAGTAGTCCTCCGTAGGTTGATTAAAGACTTGAAAGACAGTGGTTGGGAGCGTTGACAAAGAATGCCAGAATCCCGCATGGGGAAACCGATCAGCGCATTCCCAAATCAACAACAGATCAATGCGTTAGCACTCTTCCCCTCCGAGTGCTAATTTACTGGCAGCAGCTCCTTCAAGACAATTCCATGCGGGGTACGGGTTGCCGAACTCTGCCGGAGGGCCTGGAATTTAGTAATAGTCGTAAACATCCGATTGCGGACTGGTTGGATCGGGTGCAAAGGCCAGCCACAGGGGAAATTGCAGTAGCGAGAGGCTGATTTTGTCTTCGGATTCATCAATCAAAATTAGGGGGAGGAGATTATTCTCCTGGAGGCGCTCGGCTCGCTGCGCTAAGGGCTCTGGGGACTCAAATAGGGTAATCCCCCGGCCTGTGCCAAAGTCGCTCCGCGTCACCCCCAAGCAATCTTGAAAGCCGCGCCGCCATTCCCCTAAGCGCTCAGGGGTATTGGCCAGCATCAGTACCCGCAGGCGATCACCATAGAGGGCATTCAAAATGGAAATGACCGCCGAGGCGACCAAAACATTCTGGAGGCGGCTACTGAGACTCTTAATTGCGCCCCGGCCCCCTTGGTTCAGGAACCAATTAGCGGTGCGTTCGGCATGGATAGGCTCAAAGGTGCGCCGCAGTTGCCAGGCAGGGCCGTAGTAATCGGGGCGCAGGCGATATTGATCCAGCAGACTTTGGATGCGCTCGGTCTGGCGCTGAAACCGAGACTGAGCAAAATCGACCCCATCGCCGCTCTCCTCAGGACGGGGTTTTGCGGCTGGGGCAACGCGCTCTTCTCGCCTAGCCGGTGGGGCTTGGGGAGGAGACATCTCCAGTTGTTCCGCCGCTGTGGCGAGATCTTGCAGGCTGCCGACCAGGTACTCCTTAAATCCCTGCACCCGCACTGCCAAATCCTGGGACGCACCGGCAAAGGTGGTTTTCATTTCCACTTCAATGCGATCGCGTCGCCGCTCCAGCTTTTCGATTTCTAACTCTAGGGACCGCTTACGGCGCTCCAGATCCCCCACCCCCTGCTTAATCATGCGGGCGATGTCAGCTTGAACCTGCTCCGTGGTCGAGCTGCTACCTTCCTTCGGGGAAAGGGAGGGTAACGGTTGGGGTGAAGACGGGCTAGGGGGAAACGCAGAATCGTCAGCGGTCATAATCTAGAGGTTTCTAAAAAGGGAAGGCCAAACTATCAGTGAAGGTAATCAAAAATACCCGTTCTAAGGAGCGGCGATAGAGCGATCGTCATTCAACGGAATACGGGTTTGCAACTGCTGCCTGAGGGTATTTGGGTTAAATAAAATGGGTAAAAAATGGATACTATTCACTTCCCGAAAGTAGAACAAAATCGGGACCGGTGTCCAAAAAATATCCCAAGTCGCCCAGTCTTGATAGGGGAAGCGGCGAATACGCGTCTCACCCCGATAAATATCCAAATCAGTATCGGTAAAAACCAGCCTCAAGGTATAAGCCTGGATGCCCAAAAACACTGCGAATAGGGCGGCGATCGCCCCCACCCAAATCTGCACCGCCATCATCGGCAAGGCCACCAGCAATAAGCCAATGGGAATGCGATAGCTGGGGTCTAAGGTCGTTGTCGAAGCGGAGGTCATGGCAGTGTCGGCAGCGTCATCAGAGAACATCATCAGCAGGCATGGGCAAGAACGATAGGCCGGGAGATCACGGCTCCATTGTAAGGGGTTCACTGCCTGAAACCGGTCAGGCAGATGGGGCAATGCCTACGGGACTATACCCCACCAAGTACGGCACTGTCGGTCCCCTGAAACATTAACCAGGACAGGAAAAAATTGCTGATAAAAATTGCTAGCAAAGCGGTCACCACGGCGGTGGTGGTGGATTGGCCCACTCCCTTAGCCCCCCCAGTGGTCGTCAATCCCCAACTGGTACCAATCACAGCAATGAGTAAGCCAAAGATAAAGGCTTTGATAATGGCACTTATCAAGTCCCAGATACTTAAAAAGTTCTGGGCTGAGGTCAGAAAGACCGTTTGGGAAATCCCATATAGGTTGGTGGCAATCAGCAGGCCCCCACCCATGCCGGTGAGGAAAGACAGCAGGGTGAGCACAGGTAACATCAATGCACAGGCGACCACCCGAGGAATCACCAAGTAGTCCACGGGATCGGTCTTGAGGATTTGCAATGCGTCGATTTGTTCGGTCACCTTCATGGTGCCAATTTCAGCGGCAAAGGCGGACCCGACTCGGCCTGCCAAGATGACCGCCGTTAATACTGGGGCTAGCTCTCGGGCTAAGGTCAAGGCCAAAACGCCACCCACCGCTGTGCTGGCCCCAAAGTTAATAAATTCGCGGGTGACCTGAATGGTAAAGACCATACCCACGAAGCTGGCGGTGAGTAAGGCAATCAGCAGAGATTCAGGTCCCACCGCTGCCATTTGTTCGATGGTGTTGCGACGGTGCAGGGGGCGGGAGATTAAGTGCATCACCACTTGTCCGCCCAACAAAATAGCCGCCAATAGTCGACGGCTCCACTGTTGCAAATTGGATGAGCCAGTGGCCTGGGTCAACGGGGCACCTCACGACGCTAGAGAATGGCCGGTTGCTAGGGCAAAGACCAGACTGAAACCTTTTACCCCATCAGGGTAAAGGGATGTTCAGACTTTCTCAAGGTAAATATGGCGTCTAATCGATGCTGGTCAGGGTTGCTCTTCCCCTTTTGGGGACCTTGGGTCTGTTGGATTCTGTCATGAGTTAATGTCGATCGCGGGATCCCTGTGTTGAAATTGATAAGGTATCTTTCGCGATCGCCCATGACCCTCCCTCGGCTGTCTGCTCCCTTGCGCTCCCATCGCCCCTGGCGTTCTCTAATTGCCCTGATCGGGGTGCTGCTGATTACCCTAACCACCTTTCCCCTGCCAGCGCTGGCCAGGGATGTGGATCCCGGGCAAAGTACGGTACAGCCCTACCTAGATCGGGTCGCCGATCAGGTGAGCGAGTTCACCCTCGACAATGGCATGACCTTCATTGTGATGGAGCGCCACCAGGCCCCAGTGGTGTCCTTTATGCTCTATGCCAACGTGGGAGCCGTAAACGAGGTGGACGGCCAGACGGGGTTAGCCCACTATCTGGAGCACTTAGCCTTTAAGGGCACCACCCAAATCGGCACCCGCGATTACGGTGCTGAGCAGCCCCTAATGGTGGAAATGGATGCGGTCTTTGATCAGCTCTTGGCTGCAGAAGCGGCGGGGGATGAAGCAACCGCTACCGCCCTACGGTCCCAACTCGAAGCCCTGCAAGCCGAGGCCCGCGAATATGTGGAGCAAAATAAATATGGACAAATCATCGACCAAGCCGGGGGCCGGGGGCTGAACGCCACCACCTCCGCCGATGCCACCCGCTACTTCTACAGCCTGCCATCTAACAAGCTAGAGCTGTGGATGTCCCTGGAGTCAGAGCGATTCTTGGATCCGGTGTTCCGAGAATTTTACGAAGAGAAAGCGGTGATCCTAGAGGAGCGCCGCCTGCGGGTCGATAACTCCCCCATTGGTCAGCTGATTGAAGTCTTTTTAGAAGAGTCCTTTGATCAACACCCCTACCAGCGCCCGGTGATTGGCTACCAAGAAGACCTCTACAATGCCACCCGCGAAAACGTCGAGCGCTTCTTCCATCAGTACTACGGCCCCAACAACATCATTGCCACCGTGGTGGGGGATGTGGACCCAGGGGAAGTAAAGGCGATGGCCGAGGCTTACTTTGGTCGATTTACCGCCCGCAGTCTGCCGGCAGAGGTCGAAATCACTGAGCCCCCCCAAACCGCCCCCAAGGACTTTACCCTGACCCTGCCTTCCCAACCCTGGTACCTAGAGGGCTATCACCGTCCTGGTATTACCCATCCCGATCACCCCATCTACGGCATGATCGAGAGCATTTTGGTGAATGGTCGCACCGCTCGCTTCTATAAAACCCTGGTGGAAGACGAGCAAGTGGCCCTGGATGTGGGGGGCATCAACGGTTTCCCTGGCGATAAATACGCCAACCTGATCGTGCTCTATGGCTTAACCACCCCCGAATCAACGACCGAGGATATTGCTGCTTTGATGCGTCAGCAGCTCGATCTCCTGATGAATGAGCCGGTTTCCGCAGCAGAACTAGAGCGGGTGAAAACCCAGGCCCGAGCGGGCCTACTGGGGCAGCTCTCCTCAAATTCAGGAATGGCGGCCCTGCTGGCGGAATACCAGGCTAAAACGGGCTCTTGGCAAAACGTATTTGCGGAACTGGCTACCATTGAGGCGGTCACCGCCGCCGATATCCAACGGGTCGCCCAAGCCACCTTCCAACCTCAGAACCGCACGGTCGGACGGATTGTGTCGTCAGCAGAATAGCTCCATCCCCCCTGCTTTGTCCTTGGCGAAGCCTGCCCAGAGGGCATAGGGGGGTGGCGACAGCCGGGGGGATCCTCCCCTTTTCCATCGTTCTCCTGCCCAACTGTTTATTGCCGCTAATGTTTGCTATGCGCTGGTCAAGATTGCTTCAACTGGTTCGTCGTCCTGCCGGGTTCATGGGGTTCGGGCTATTGCTGGCCTTGGTGTTGGGATTGAGTTGGCAGCCAGCGGCGATGGCGATCATGCCTCGCCATTACAGCGAGCTAGAGTTTCCAGCTTTGCGGGATATCCAAATTCCCGAGTTTGAGCGCTACGAACTCACCAATGGCCTCGTGGTTTACCTGATGGAAGATCATGAGCTGCCCTTGGTCAGCGGCAGTGCCACCTTTAAGACCGGCGATCGCCTCGTTCCTGGGGCACAAACCGGCCTGGGAGAGGTGACCGGTGACGCAATGCGCTTGGGGGGCACCGACACCTACGACGCTGACACCCTAAATCTCTTGCTGGAGCAACGGGCCGCTGCGGTAGAAACCGCGATCGATGATAATTCTGGTTCCGCTAGCTTTAGTGCCCTCAGCGAAGACCTCAGCGAAGTCTTTGGCCTGTTTGCCGATGTGATCCGCAACCCAGCCTTTGCCCCCGACAAACTCGATTTTGTCAAAAACCAATATCGGGGCAGCATCGAGCGCCGCAACGACGACCCTGACGATATTGCTTCACGGGAGTTTCGCAAGCTGGTGTACGGGGCCGAAAGTCCCTATGCCCGCAGTATTGAGTACGCCACCCTTGATACCATCTCTCGGGATGACATGATCGATTTTTACAAGGCTTCAGTGCGCCCCGATCAGACCATTTTGGGCATCGTCGGGGACTTTGATCCCATCAAAATGAAGCTGTTGATTGCCCAAGCCTTTAGGGATTGGATGGCCCCGGCGGGGCCTTCGCCCTTACCCCCAGTGCCCTCGGCTGAGCAAGCCAACAGCGGGATCTTCTTTGTCGATCTGCCCCAACTCACCCAGAGCTATGTGCAAATCGGTCATCTGGGCGGGCAGCTTAGCTCCCCTGAGCATCCAGCCCTGTCGGTATTGAATGAGGTGCTGAACGGGTTTGGGGGACGGCTGTTTAATGAGGTGCGATCGCGCCAAGGTTTGGCCTATGTGGTCTATACCTTCTGGGCGGCCCGCTACGACTACCCCGGCACTTGGATTGGCGGAGGCCAAACCCGCTCTGAGACCACGGTGCCGTTTATCCAGTCGGTACAGCGAGAACTAGAGGCGGTGCGCACCACCCTCATCTCTGACATAGAGTTACAGCAAGCCAAGGATGCGGTGTTAAACAGCTTTGTGTTCAATTTCCAGAACCCCAGCCAGACCCTATCTCGACTGATCCGCTACGAATATTACGACTACCCAGAGGATTTCATCTTCCAATTCCGTCAAGCAGTCTCGGAGACGACCCCTGAGGACATCTTGAGCGCGGCCCAAACCCATCTTCGCCCGGAGGATTGGGTGATTTTAGTGGTGGGTAACAGCGAGCAGATCGATCCGTCGCTATCGACGTTGGCACCAGGGGCAACGGTGACGTCCATTGATGTCTCAATTCCCCCGCCAGCGGAAGCTTAAGGGCAACCCATAACGGTGTTTTCCCAAGCAGGCCCCAGGTTTTTGAAAACCCCTGGGGCCTGCTTGCGTGGATTAGGGATAAAACCCCAGTTGGGGCAGACCGGTTTTCTCATCCCAGCCCTGCATCAGATTCAAACACTGCACTGCTTGTCCCGCCTGCCCCTTCATCAGATTGTCGATCGCCGATAGCACAATCACGCGACCGGTACGGGCATCGACCTCAACACTCAGGTAACAACGATTGGTGCCCCAGGCCCATTTGGTTTGGGGATAAATGCCGCTAGGCAATACCGTCACCCAAGGCGCACCGCGATAGAACGCAGTGTAAATAGTGTGCAGATCATCCCGCACCAGCCCTGGATCTCTCAAAGTGGCATAGGCTGTCGCTAAAATTCCCCGGACCATCGGCACCAGATGCGGGGTAAATTGCACCAGGACCTCGCTGCGGGCTAGATCCGTACAAATTTGCTCAATTTCTGGGGTGTGGCGATGCTTGGCCACCCCGTAGGCCGCCAGGGAATTATCGGCTTCGGCCAGCAATAAATGTTGTTTGGCCTGGCGGCCACCGCCAGAGGTGCCGGACTTGGCATCAATAATGATGCTGTCGGGCTGGGCGAGTCCCTGTTTGAGGAGGGGTGCTACGGCCAGCAAGCTCGCGGTGGGGTAACAGCCAGGGCAGCCGATTAATCGGGCAGCACGAATGCGATCTCGATACAACTCGGGCAGACCATACACTGCTTCGTCAGCGGTCTTCCCATCCTGGCGATCGCCCCCATACCAGGATTGGTACGTCCCTAGATCACTGAAGCGATAATCTGCGGATAAATCCAAAACCTTACAGCCCTGGGCCAGTAGTTTCGGGGCCAGGTCGTAGGCTAAGCCATTGGGTAGGGATAAAAAGACCACATCACAGCGATCTTCAATGGCAGCCGCATCCACCGCTTCTACCTTGAGATTAATGACGCCATTGAGGTGGGGATAGATATCGGCATAGGCTCGGCCCGTACTGCTATCGCCCCCTAAATAGGTCAGGGTGACGTTGGGGTGCTCCTGCAACAGTCGCACCAATTGAATGCCGCCATAACCAGAGGCACCAATGATGCCGACTCGAATTGCGTTGGATTCACCCATAGCCTCACAAACAAACCAAACAATCTACAGCAATCACGCACGGGGCAGAACAATAACCGAGAAAGGTGTCATCCCCCAGTGAAATCTACTGAGCGCTAACGGCAGCATTGTAGTACCAAACCCTGAGGTTTGCTGAGCTGCCCCGAGGGCGGCGACGGAAATTCTCCCCAGGCTCTCAGCAGGCCGTCAGACGAGCGCACTACAATCAACGAAGATTGAATTAGGGCCGCTCTGGTGACGCATACAAGGGATTCCCGTCCTGAGATAAAAACTCCCAGCTTAGGGATGGGGATCGATGAGGTTCCCTTCCAATTTGACTCGATCGAGTCGGCGCTGCAGGATTTGGCTGCCGGTCGAGCCATTGTGGTGGTGGATGATGAAAATCGCGAAAACGAGGGCGACGTGATTTGTGCTGCCCAGTTTGCCACCCCCGATCTGATCAATTTCATGGCGGTCGAAGCGAGGGGTTTGATTTGTCTGGCGATGACGGGGGATCGCCTCGACGAGCTGGATTTACCCCTGATGGTGACCCAGCGCTCCTTTGAGGACGAAAATGAGCAGACGGCCTTTACCGTCAGCATTGATGCCGCCCTCCATTGGGGGGTAACCACGGGGATTTCTGCCGAGGATCGAGCCCGCACGATTCAAGTCGCCCTTCACCCCAATGCCCGGCCTCAGGATCTGCGCCGTCCGGGCCATATTTTCCCGCTGCGAGCCAAGGAAGGCGGTGTTCTTAAACGGGCCGGACATACGGAGGCAGGAGTCGATTTAGCTCGCCTCGCAGGGCTCTATCCCTCGGGGGTGATTTGCGAAATCCAAAATCCCGATGGCTCCATGGCCCGGCTCCCGGAATTGGTGAACTATGCCCAAAACCATGGCCTCAAGCTGATTAGCATTGCCGATTTAATCTGCTATCGCCTAGAGCACGAACGGTTTGTGAAACGGGAAGCGATCGCCCAGTTACCCACTCAGTTTGGGGAGTTTCAAATCTACGCCTATCGGAACCTGCTGGATGGGTCTGAGCATGTGGCTTTGGTGAAAGGGGATCCAGACCGCTTTGCCGACATCCCAGTGATGGTGCGTGTCCATTCTGAATGTTTGACCGGTGATGCCTTTGGCTCCCTGCGTTGCGACTGCCGGATGCAATTACAGGCAGCCCTAAAGATGGTTGCCACTGCTGGGCAGGGGGTGGTGGTCTATCTACGCCAAGAGGGGCGTGGCATTGGCTTGGTGAATAAGCTCAAGGCTTATTCCCTGCAAGATATGGGGCTGGATACCGTCGAAGCCAATGAGAAATTAGGGCTGCCAGTGGATCAGCGGAACTATGGGATTGGGGCTCAGATTCTGAATGACATTGGGGTCCGGCAATTTTGTCTGATCACCAACAACCCCCGCAAGATTGCTGGATTGAGGGGCTACAACCTGGACATGGTCGATCGGGTGCCGTTGATTATTGAGGCCACCGCCCACAACTCTCGCTATCTCGCAACCAAGGCCAAGAAGCTGGGGCATTTGTTGCTGCAAACCCATTTGGTCACCCTGGCACTCCACTGGCCCGATCACACCGCCACCTCGGGGCAACATCGACAGACCCAATTGGAACGGGTGAGATCGGTGGTTGAGGCCCAAGGCTTACTGGTTCAAGAGGAAGTCCGGCCTGTGGCGGTGGCTTTATTTGGGCGCGGAGCATTGATTGTGCAGGTGGGGCTCGATCAACCCCAGGCCGTTTCTGTAGATTGGTATACCCAGGTAGATCATCCTGATTTGGCGGCGATCACCACCCTTTTAGATAATCTGAGTGACTGGCCAGACCTGGCAAAACTCGAATTCCTGATCTCGAAGGGGACCGACCCGATTGCCCATCTACAGGTGGGGTTAAACCGGCAGATTTTTGCCCTGGGTTCGAAAGGGATCAAGCCTTCGAAAATCCAGGACACCTTTGAAACCCAGCGGATTTATATGTTCTCCCGCCATGGAACCGATTAGGAATCGCCACCAATATGCAGGGGCAGGTCTTGTGCCTGTCCTGACCGCCTGACCCGCATTTCGATGGGTTAAGCGGTAGGCGGAATCTGCAACTGGGCAATCAACGCCCGCGTCATTTGCGTTGGATGCTCTGCCGTCATAATTGCTCGGACGATCGCCACCCGCTCAGCCCCCGCTGCCAGCACATCCGCCAAGTTATCACCATCAATGCCGCCAATGGCAAACCAGGGAACCGTGGCATGTTCAGCGGCATAGCGCACGTAATCTAAACCAGCCGCAGCGCGATCGGGCTTGGTGGGGGTGGCATATACGGGACCGACACCAATGTAGTCAGCCCCCTCCGCTAGCGCTTTAGCCATTTCCTCAGGGTTGGTGGTCGAGCGCCCAATAATCCGCTGCGGTCCCAGCAGGGCACGGGCAGTGGCAATGGGCAGATCTTTCTGGCCCAAATGCACCCCATCAGCATCCACAGCTAGGGCCAGATCGACGCGATCGTTCACCAAAAACAAGGCCCCGTAACGATGGCAGAGATCCTTAAGTTGCTGGGCTACAAGGATGAGATCGCGATCGTCAGTCTCCTTGTCACGATATTGCACCAGCCGCAATCCCC
>JAQCKL010000111.1 GCA_027592485.1 Cyanobacteriota bacterium | reverse complement strand
TCATCACTGAACATTACCATTGCAGCTAATGGCTCGCCAGCTAAAAACGAAACGTTGGCAGTTACGTTCAAAATTCAAAGTTCAAAACTTGCCCCATCCCCCCATCCCCCTCTCCAGTCTTTTCAGCCGGTTTCCCCCCTCGCCCATAGGCGTTCCCCAGCGGACACTGTAGAGTAAGGGAACTCAGTCCTATTACGTTGTCGTCTGGGGGATTGTGCACCATGGGGGTTGGAATCATGCAGCGGTTAACGCAGTTCTGGAATCAGCGGGGGCGACTGGTATTGCTGGCAGGGCTAGCAGGCTTGTCCTTTACGACCTTGACCTGGGTAACCACCGCAGCTCGCGCCCAAAGCAATGGCGGCACCATTACCCTCAAAGCCGATGTGCAAGAGGCCAATGCCCTCACTGGCGTGATCACGGCGCGGGGCAATGTGCAGGTGGAATATCCGGCCCAGGACATCTATGCGACCTCGGCCCAGGCCCAGTACTTTAGCCAAGAGCGACGGATCATCCTCAGTGGCAATGTCGTAGTCGACCAAGATGGCAATCGGATTGAGGCCGAAACCATCACCTACTTGATTGATGAGGGCCGATTTGTGGCGCTACCTCAACCGAATCGTCAGGTAGAGTCCACCTACCTTGTTCCCGAGTCCCTGGCTCCTACCTCAGGCCCAGGCTCTAACCCTACCGGCAATACCCTGACGCCAGCACCGGACCCAGACACCACCCTGCAAATCTCTCCCATCACCCCTGCGGATAACCCCTGAGGTGGCTTCTAGATCCCCCTCATCAACGCTTGCCCTCAAGGTGTAAGGGACCGGGGCGCAAAGGCGGGATCCCATTGGCTGGGTCGCAGGCATCCAGAAGCATCGAATCCCTCTGATACAATTTGGGCTGGAGGGTTGCCCTTAATGTTGCCCCTACTATTGATCCACGTGCGTTTCAGATCCCCTTGAAAATCGTTTTAGAGAACGTCCAAAAGACCTACGGCAAGCGCCAGGTCGTGAGTCAGGTCAGTTTGGCAGTCGCCCAAGGGGAAGTGGTCGGTTTGCTCGGACCCAATGGGGCTGGTAAAACGACAACCTTTTATATGGCAACCGGCCTAGAGCAGCCGGATCGGGGTCGGGTTTGCCTAGACCAAATTGACATTACTGAGCTGCCCATGCATCAACGGGCTCGCTTAGGGATTGGGTATTTGGCCCAGGAACCCAGCATTTTTCGGCAGTTGACGGTACGGGATAATTTGTTGCTGGTGATGCAACAGACCAAGGTTCCCCCTGAGGAGCACGAGGCCCGGCTACATCATTTGTTGAAAGAATTTCGTCTGGAAACCATTGCCAATACCCTTGGCGTACAGGTGTCGGGGGGGGAACGCCGTCGCACTGAATTGGCACGAGCCCTGGCTACGGGTACCGATGGGCCAAAGTTTTTGTTTTTAGATGAGCCGTTTGCTGGGGTGGACCCGATCGCTGTGGCAGAAATTCAAGCGATTGTGGCGCAACTGCGCGATCGCAACATGGGAATTTTAATTACCGACCACAACGTCCGTGAAACCCTACAAATCATCGACCGCGCCTATATCATGAGCGAAGGGCAAATTTTGGCCTCTGGTACCGCTGCCGATCTCTACAGCAACCCTTTGGTCCGCCAGCATTATTTGGGTGAAGGGTTTCAACCTTAAGCGCTGAGTCGGTTGATCGGTTTTGCTTGATTTCGTCAAGATGCCCTGTATTTTTTGTGACGGCTGTTCCTCCCTGCCATGGCTACCACCCTCCCGCCACAGTCGCCAAGCTCCCATCGCGCTCCTTTTTGGGGCCTGGGCTCTACGATCATGGACCGCTACATTGCTCGGGAGTTGACCTTTCCCTTTCTCTTCGGGGTAGGAGCGTTTTCTTCCATTGGCATCTCTGTGGGGGCGCTGTTTGAGCTGATTCGCCAAGTCACCAATGCGGGCTTGTCGATCAATCTGGCCCTACAAATTTTTGTCCTGAAGCTACCCGAATTTGTGGTGCTGGCCTTCCCGATGTCGACGCTGTTGGCCACCATGATGACCTACAGTCGCATGTCCAGCGACAGCGAGCTGATTGCGCTGCGGGGCTGTGGGGTGAGCGTGCGCCGGATCATTGCTCCAGCGGTGGTCCTGAGCCTATTTGTGACGGGCCTGACCTTCACCTTTAACGAATTAATTACCCCAGCGGCCAACTACCGGGCCTCTCTGACCCTAGAGACCGCCCTGAAATCGGAGCGCCCCCCCTTCCAAGAGCGCAATATCCTGTACCAAGAGTTTCAGCCCGCCGCCGATGATGCCAATGCCCAAGAATTGAAGCGGCTGTTTTATGCCCGTCGTTTCGATGGGGAAACCATGTACGGCCTCACTATCCTCGACTTTTCCCAGGAGGGGCTCAGCCAAGTGGTGAGTGCGGATTCGGCCACTTGGGATTTTGGCGGCAACACCTGGGATTTCTACGACGGCACCATTTATGTGGTTTCCCCGGATGGCTCCTTTCGCCACATTGTCAAATTTGACAATCAGGAGCTGCAAATTCCTCGGGTGCCCCTGGATTTAGCCAGCCGCACTAAAAAAGACACCGAGATGAACATTGCCGAGGCCAGCCGTCACCTCGAAACGGTGGTTCGCAAGGGGGGGGACGAGCGCACCATCCGCACCTGGGAGACCCGCATCCTCCAGAAGTATGCGCTGCCCTTTGTCTGTGTGGTGTTTGGTTTGGTGGGAGCCTCGATCGGGGTGCTGCCCCAACGCACCAGTCGCGCTACCAGCTTTGGGGTCAGCATCATCATTATTTTTGGCTACTACCTGTTCTCATTCATCTGCAATGCCATGGGGGAAGTCGGTTTTATATCCCCCTTCCTAGCCGCCTGGTTACCCACCTTCCTCGGATTAGGTACGGGGGTCTTGCTGATGCAGAAGGCTTCTCGCTAGGGCAGCCGTTTCGAAGGACGCAGATTTGGAGGGCGTAGCCCCCTGCGCCCCTACGCTGGAGACTCAGGTTAATTATTCTGCGGGGATGTAAGTGGGCGCGACATTTTCAGGGCGGTAGCCTGCGGAAATGCAGCGGTCCAAGGCGTCAGCGGTGGTGAACTCCGCCAGCGTCCCTAGGGATAGAACACATTGGGAATAGCGCACCGGGAGGAGGCTGCGATGGCAGTGGTCGAGCACCGAGAGGGAATCTGAAACCGTCAAGGTGGTATGGATATCGGTGACGCAGGTGGACACTTCTAGGGGACGGCGATCGCGGCTACAGGCAGAGAGGGCATTCCGAGGGTCAAGGGTTGTTGCTGCGATCACACCCGTTACGCAACTCGAAACCTCCTGGGGACGATAGGCCAGGGCGCAGGCCGCTGCCACCGTTTCTCGATCAAGGGCCAGGGGCAGCAAATCCCCAACGCAGGTATCGTAGTCATTGGCCTGGGCGGCCTCAATGGCGATCGGACCGACCCCGGCAACCATCAGCCCTGCAGCCACAAACGGTAGCGCTGACCACTGGAGAATTTTGCGGGATACCGGAGACTTAACCATGGCAAATTGTTAACCCCTTGCATTGTTTTAAGCGCTTGCAAACAAAATAATACGGTTCCCAACTCGCTGCAAATCAATCTTGATCATGACTTCAGACGTTATGGGTCAGTATTTTCCGACTTGATCTGACCTTTTGCCGCCGCTGAGCGGGGATGAATCTTCTAAAGTGAGTAGGTAACTTTAACGTTATTTTCATAAAGCCGAGGGTATTCCGCTATGCACCTAAGTGAACTGACCCACCCCAATCAGTTACACGATCTGTCTCTGCACCAGTTAGAGCAGATGGCCCGCCAAATCCGGGAGAAGCACCTCGAAACCATCGCCGCTAGTGGGGGGCACCTGGGGCCTGGCCTCGGGGTGGTGGAGTTGACTCTGGCGCTCTATCAGACCCTGGATCTCGACCACGACAAGGTGGTTTGGGATGTGGGCCACCAGGCCTATCCCCATAAATTATTGACCGGTCGCTATAGTCAATTCCATACCCTACGACAGAAGGATGGGGTGGCCGGTTATTTAAAACTCAGCGAAAACCGGTTTGACCACTTTGGGGCAGGCCACGCCTCTACCAGTATTTCCGCCGCCCTGGGTATGGCGATCGCCCGCGATCGCAAAGGGGAGAACTACAAAGTAGCGGCCATCATTGGTGATGGGGCGCTCACTGGGGGAATGGCCCTGGAAGCGATTAACCATGCCGGTCATCTGCCAGATACCAACCTTTTGGTGGTGCTGAACGATAACGAGATGTCGATCTCGCCCAATGTGGGGGCCATTCCTCGATACCTCAATAAGATGCGGTTGAGCCCACCGGTACAGTTTTTGGCCGATAACCTAGAGGAGCAGTTCCGCCAAATCCCCTTTGTGGGAGACTCCCTCTCCCCCGAACTGAATCGCGTTAAAGAGGGGATGAAACGGTTGGCGGTGCCTAAGGTCGGCGCGGTATTTGAAGAACTGGGCTTTACCTACATGGGTCCCGTCGATGGCCATAACCTCAGCGAGCTACTGGCCACCTTCAAAGAAGCCCACAACATTCCCGGTCCAGTGCTGGTGCATGTGGCCACGGTCAAGGGCAAAGGCTACGAAATTGCTGAGAAAGACCAGGTTGGTTACCATGCCCAGTCCCCCTTTGATCTGGTCACCGGTAAGGCCAAGCCCTCCAAAACCCCCAAGCCACCGGCTTACGCCAAGGTTTTTGGCAATACTCTCACCAAAATTGCCGAAGACAACCCCCAGGTGATTGGCATTACTGCGGCCATGGCCACGGGGACGGCGCTAGATATTCTCGGCAAGAAACTGCCCGATCAGTACATTGATGTGGGCATTGCCGAGCAGCATGCCGTCACCTTGGCCGCTGGCATGGCCACCCAAGGCATGCGACCCGTTGCGGCGATTTACTCCACCTTCTTGCAACGGGCCTTTGACCAGATTATCCACGATGTCTGCATCCAGAAACTACCGGTGTTTTTCTGCCTAGACCGCGCTGGAATTGTCGGGGCCGACGGCCCCACCCACCAAGGCATGTATGACATTGCCTATCTGCGGTGTATTCCCAATATGGTGTTGATGGCCCCCAAGGATGAGGCCGAGTTGCAGCGCATGATTGTCACCGGCATTGAGTACACCGATGGCCCGATCGCAGTGCGCTATCCCCGTGGTAATGGGGTCGGGGCTCCCCTCATGGAAGAGGGCTGGGAACCCTTGCCGATTGGAAAGGCTGAGGTCCTGCGGAATGGGGATGATCTGCTGATTGTGGGCTATGGGTCGATGGTGTACCCGGCCATGCAAACTGCAGAAATCTTGAGTGAGCATGGTGTAGAAGCCACGGTGCTCAATGCCCGCTTTGCCAAACCCCTAGATGAGGAGCTGATTTTGCCCTTGGCCCAACGTCTAGGTCGGGTGGTCACCATGGAGGAAGGCTGTATCATGGGTGGCTTTGGCACTGGCATTGCGGAAGCGCTGCTTGATGCTCAAATCGCTGTGTCGGTGGTGCGGTTAGGGGTTCCTGATGTGCTGGTGGATCATGCCACCCCTGATGAGTCCAAAATTTCCCTCGGTCTGACGCCCTCTCAAATGGCGGAGACAATTTTGGCAAAATTCAAACTCGCCCAGGCGATGCCTATGGCTGTGCCTCAGGCATAACTTGTTAAGGGGGCCATCGGCTATCTTCTATTGCTGCCGGTCGCCTTTTTAAGACAGCGACCAGGGGTTTGGGGTTGCCAAACCCCTGTCGCAGGTCTGCCCTCTGTATGGTGCCTACGGCTTATACATAGGATAGGTTCCTGGGCTATCGTTGCCAGTTCTGTGGTCCCCCTCCGTCCCCCAGAACCCAGGATTTGGGCATCTCATTCGAGATGTGTATAAGCAACAGGTTATGGTGCAGAGGATTTGGGCATTCAAAGCTGGTATCCCCGACCTAAATCCAGCCCTAGGGTGCTGATTCGGGTAGGGTAATGCTTGTAATAGCAGTTGCCAGTCCTTGTAGGACAAGACTGCGAGCCACTATGCCGCCCTCAGGATCAGAGCGATCTGAGGGATCCCAAGCAAATTGGCCAGCGCTATCAAGTACCCTTGTTTTGCCTTGCCGTTATCCCTGGGGCCACCCTTTATGACTGACGTTGCTGTTGATACCCATGTTTATCCGGTGCTATGGCAGCAGGGCCAAGTGCTGCTGATTGACCAGCGCAAACTTCCCCGAGAGTATACGGTGGTGGCGATTAGTCGTTATGGGGATATGCTCACAGCGATTCGGGATCGCATTGTCCGGGGCGGTCCAGCCTTGGCCCTAGCCGTGGCCTATGGCCTCTGCCTCGGTGCCTTTGAAATTGGCACGAACGATCGCGATGCTTTCTTGGAACGACTGGAGGCGATCGCGGCGCAATTCCAAGCCTCTCGCCCTGACAAGGCTAACCTGCTCTGGGCGGTAGACCATATGGTGAAGGCGGCCCAAACTACCCAGGGCACCGTTGAACAGCTCAAGGCTCAGCTCTTGACAATCGCTCAAACCCTGCAGCAAGAGGACTGGGAAACTTGCCGGGCGATCGGTCGCCATGGATTGGCGGCGCTACCCCCATCCCCAGATCAGCTCACCCTCTATACCCACTGCAACCACGGGGCTCTGGCCACCTCTGGCTATGGCACCTCCCTTGGCATTGTCCGCACCGCCTGGCATGCAGAGCGCCTCGAACAAATCATCGCCGGGGAAACCCGCCCCTGGTTGCAGGGCTCCCGCCTGACGGCTTGGGAATGTGTCCAGGAAGGGATTCCGGTCACGGTGGTTACCGACAGTATGGCCGCCCATTTTATGCAGCAACGACGTATCCATGCGGTTTTAGTGGGGGCTGATCGGATCGCAGCCAATGGCGATACCCTCAATAAAATTGGCACCTATCCCCTGGCCCTGGCCGCAAAGGCCGAAGGCGTTCCTTTCCTGGTGGCAGCGCCCTTTTCGACCATTGATTTTTCCATGGAAACGGGTCAGGGCATGGCCATTGCCCAGGGAGATACCACGGATGTCTGTCAGTTGGGAGATACCCTGATTTGTCCCCCTGGGGTTGGGGCCTATAACCCCTTAGCAGACTTGACCCCCGCCGCCCTGATTACCGCCATCGTTACCGAAAAGGGGGCGATCGCCCCCAGCGACCTCGCGAAGCATGCCCCTTAAAGATGAGTTTTGCCCTGCTCCCATGCCTCCTGGGGACCAGCTTAGGACGAGGGGGAGATTTGACGTCCATGCCGACTGACAACGCTGCTGCCCATGACCGCCATCCCCACCACCCGTAAACTGTTCACCCTTGCCCAATCCCCCATTGGCAAAAAACTGATCACCGGCCTCACCGGTTTGGGGTTGACGTTATTTGTGCTGGCCCACATGGTTGGCAACCTGCTGATGTTTGCGGGGCACGATGCCTATAACGCCTATGGCCGATTGATTGAACGCCTTGGCCCCCTGTTCTGGCTGGTCGAGCTAATGCTCCTGGCCATGGTGCTGACCCATGCCGCCTACGGCATCCAGATCTTTTGGCGTCGTCGCCAGGCCCGCCCGATCGCCTATGCCGAATACAGCTCTCGGGGGGAGCCCAGCGTCCAATCCCTCAGCTCCCGCACCATGATTGCCACCGGCATCAGCCTGGCGATTTTCTTAGTTAGCCATCTACTCACCTTTAAATTTGGCCCCTACACCACCACGATCCTGCAGGGCGAACCGGTGCGGGATCTGGCGAGCTTGGTGATCGAAACCTTTCAACATCCCCTTTACACGGCTGGCTACACTGTCGTCCTGCTATTGCTGGGCGGTCATTTACGTCATGGTGTGTGGAGCGCCCTGCAATCCCTAGGGGCGATGTCAAAGGGGGCAAAGCCGATGGTTTATGGCATCAGTTTGGGATTGGCGGTGGCGATCGCGATCGGATTTTTGCTATTGCCGTGGTCGATTGCGATCGGGGTGATCCAGTAAGGGATGCGTCCTGATCAATCACTACGCTCTCCAAGCCGCTCAAGCCGCCCAAGCTACTTAATCGGTGCCCTCAAGGCCTGTAATAGAGCTTCACCTCAAGCCTGGAAAAGACCGTGCTATGCTGAGCGGGCGAATTGGGTCCAGTGGGGATCACCCCTGGATGTTTTGCTATCTCTACGGGCAAAACAGGGGAAAGCTCGGTGCAAATCCGACACTGTCCCGCAGCTGTAATCGGTTTGTGAACAGGTTTTCTGGTCTTAGTGATGCAGGATAAACCCAACCACTAAGGGCCTCGCTACCCGAAAGTCAGAACGCCCACCAATCCGCCATTGTCAGCCAAAATCTGCGAGGTACAGATGCGCAATCAATTGGGTTGGGGTGAACGGTGCTTAGGAAATCGTTCCCTAAGTTTAGGTTGGAAATTTCTGGTTTTGGCCCCATGGATCACGGTGGGCATCGGGTTGTTGGCAGCCCCAGCCCTGGCCCACCACCCCTTTGGTGGGCAAACCCCCGCCAATGCTTGGGAAGGCTTTTTGTCCGGCCTCGGCCATCCGGTGATTGGGTTTGATCATTTGGTTTTTGTGCTGGCCATCGGTTTGTTAGCTGCGACTAAAACCAAAGGGTGGCTGTTGCCCGTCACCTTTGTGGCTGCCACTTTGTTCGGTACTGGGATACATCTTTGGGGCTGGAATCTACCGGCTCCAGAGGTGATCATTGCCGCTTCAGTGTGGACCCTGGGGCTCATCCTGGCCATGGGGTCAGCATTGAATTTAGCGACCCTGGCGGGGTTGGGGTTGCTCGCCGGTCTATTCCACGGTTATGCCTATGGGGAGGCGATTATTGGGGCAGAAATGACGCCCCTAGTGGCTTACCTGCTGGGGTTTGGCGCGATTCAACTGGCGATCGCCAGCGGCGTTTATGGTTTAGTTGCACGCTGCTTCCAGGGAGAAATATCCGAGGGAGCAACCTCGCCTCGTTTACCCCTACGCTTTGCCGGGTTCACGATCCTAGGGATTGGGGTAACGCTGCTGTCTGGTTTCGTGGTGGGATAAGTCATGCATAAAATTCCAGTGACCGTAATTACCGGCTTCCTCGGAGCCGGGAAGACCACTTTGATTCGCCATCTGCTCCAAAACAACCAGGGCCGTCGCATCGCCGTCTTGGTGAATGAGTTTGGGGAAGTGGGTATTGATGGCGACCTGCTGAGATCTTGCCAGGTGTGTGATGGGGACACCGCCGATTCATCCTCCAGCCCCGTCCCCAGCAATCCCGTCCCCAGCAATATCGTTGAGCTGACCAACGGTTGTCTCTGTTGCACCGTGCAAGAGGAATTCTTGCCCACCATGGAAATCTTGCTGCAGCGGCGGGAGAGCCTTGATGCCATTGTGATCGAAACCTCCGGGTTGGCTTTGCCCAAACCCTTGGTGCAAGCGTTCCGTTGGCCCGAAATCCGCACCCAGGCAACGGTGGATGGGGTGGTGACCGTGGTGGATGCGGCGGCCCTGGCCTCGGGCCAACTGGTGGGAGATTTAGCTGCCCTAGAAGCCCAACGCCAAGCCGATGACAGCCTCGATCACGAGACTCCGATCGAGGAACTGTTTGAAGACCAACTCAACTGTGCCGATCTGGTTCTGCTGACCAAGCTAGATGGCCTTGATGCCATGGCCCAAGCCCAGGTCAATCAATGGCTGGTGGCCAATATTCCGGAGGGTATTAAGGTTGTGCCCTGCGATCGCGGCCAGATTGACCCCCAAGTCATTCTGGGTTTTAACGCTGCCGTGGAGGATGATTTGGATCAGCGCCCCAGTCACCACGACCATGAGGCAGACCACGACCACGATGACGATATCACCTCGATTTCCCTGACCCTAGAGGATGACGTTACGGATCCCAAAAGATTGGTCCATCGTTTAGAGGCCTTGGTCAAAGACCACGAGATTTATCGGATCAAAGGCTTTGTGAATGTGGTGAACAAGCCGATGCGGCTCGTGCTACAAGGGGTGGGACATCGGTTCGATACCTTTTACGATCGCCCCTGGCAAACGACAGAAATCCGACAGACCCGACTGGTGATCATTGGCCAAGCCTTAGACCCAGCGGTATTATCAGCGGCGTTGCAGCCCGTGGCGGCTGCGCCATAGGTACAGACCCTCTAGGTCGGATCATTCCCCTAAAGGGGGAAATCCACGTCGCCTTCATCTAGGACGAACTTTTTTAAAGGGTTGGTAAAACTTGGGGCGATCGCGATCCAATCCCATCTAGATCTAGCACTATGGGTCGTAAGGCCAATGGCTAGAGATCGCAGTCGCCAGTCCGGTTAGGGCAAGACTGCAAGCTACTTGGCTGCTGCCCCAAGGATCAGATCCTAGGTG
>JAQCKL010000110.1 GCA_027592485.1 Cyanobacteriota bacterium | reverse complement strand
AAGGGCTGAAGCCCTTGTCGGACATGAAGTCTATACTTTTTCAGCAAGCCCTAGGTACGGACTGTAAACAGGCTTCAAATCCCGCCAAGGCGGCCCCATAGTCCCCTAAATGGAACTGGGTCAGCGCCGTTTCAAATTGAGTTTTGAGCCGCTGTTTGCCATTGCGCATGTCATCGGGGTCAGCCTCAAACACTTCGAAGAGTGACACGGGCTCGGACTTGCCTTTTACTTGGACGCGATCCACAAGGCGATAGGCGTAGGCATCGGGCTCATTCAGGCGGATCAGGGTTTCCTGGGAAATCAGGAGGGGTACGCCATAGGTTTTGGTCAGATCTTCGATGCGGGCAGCGAGGTTGACCGTGTCGCTGATTACGGTGCTGTCCATGTGGGAGGGTCCCCCCACGGTGCCCAACATGGTTAACCCCGAATTGATGCCAATGCCGTTTCTGACGGGGGCATACCCCTCGGCAACCCGCTGGTGGTTGTAGCTGTCAAGGTTTCGCAGCATGGCGATCGCCCCCTGCAAAGCCTGATCGGCCTCCCCTGGAAATAACGCCATGATCGCATCACCGATGTACTTGTCAATAAAGCCGCCATTTTCAACAATGGCAGGCTCCATTTGGGCCAGGTAGGCATTGATGAACTCGAAATTTTCCGCCGGGGTCATCTGCTCAGAGAGGTCGGTGAAGTTGCGAATATCGGCAAACAGCACGGACATATCTTGCTGGGTTTGATCACCCAAGTGCACATCGACAATGCTCTCTTTTTCCAGCAGTTGCAAAAACTCGTGGGGGACAAAGCGACTGTAGGCGCGATTGAGATTCGAGAGGCGCAGGTGGGTTTTGATCCGGGCCAACAGCTCCTTCTTGGCTACCGGTTTGGCCAGATAGTCATTGGCACCGGTTTCTAACCCTTCAATCAGGTCATGCACCTGGTTCTTGGCCGTCAGCATCAGGATTGGCAGCTCGTGGGCCGAGAACCGCTCCCGGAGTTTGCGGGTGACCTCATAGCCGGTCATCTTGGGCATCATCACATCCAGCAAAATCAAGTCGGGCTGGAAGCCTTGCTCAATCACCTGAAACACCTCTGAACCGCTGGCCGCTTGGGCGATCGCATAGTTTTCCATGGACAGATGATTCTGCAATACCTGCAGATTTACCGGTTCATCGTCCACCAGCAGTAGCTTAAAGCGTTGATTTAGCGCCACGGACTCGGCCACCGTGGCGGGGCTCAGGGGCGCATCCCCCTCTGGCAAAACCTCGACTAAGTCCTTGAGAGCTGGCAGATAAAGGGGCTCGGATCGCTGGGCAGGGTCGGCAGCCCGTTGCTCAGGGGTGGCCAGGGGCAGGGTGAAATGAAACTGGGATCCCACATCCACCGTTGATTCCACCCAGATCTGACCCCCATGGCGTTCGACCAGCTGTTTGGTGATCGCTAAGCCCAGCCCCGTACCCCCGTACTGGCGTCCGACCGACCCATCCGCCTGCTCAAAGGATTCAAAAATCCGCTCTAGCTTGTCCTGGGGAATGCCCACCCCCGTATCGGCAACGGTGATCACCATTTTTTTTTCTGGGTCATCCTCCTTGAGGGCTGCTGCAACCCTGACTGCGCCAGATCCCGTGAACTTAACGGCATTCCCCACCAGGTTGTGCAAAATCTGCTGCAGCCGGTTTTCATCTGCCCAGACGGCGGGATAATCTGCCGGAATTGCATTGACCAGTTGCAACTGTTTGGCGCGATTGAGCCCAGTGCTCAGGGCCAACACCCCGTCAACGAGCTGCCCTAGGCGCACCGGTTGAGGCCGCAGCGTCATGCCGTGGCTCTGCAACGTTGAGAAATCGAGGATGTCATTAATCAGGGTGGCCAACCGCCTCCCACTGCCCACGATCAGGGACAAATTAGCGCGGGTGGCGGGGGATAACTTACCCGTCACTCCATCGATCAGCGATTCAGCAATGCCGATGATGCCATTCAGGGGGGTACGCAGTTCGTGGGAGGTATTGGCCAGAAATTCATCCTTGAGGCGATCGAGCTGCTTCAGCTCAGTATTGGCTTGGGCCAGCTCAGCAGTGCGGGCTTGCACGGTCGTTTCTAGCTCAGCATTAAAGGTTTTGAGCTGGGTGGCATAGCCCTCTAGGGACGCCATCACCTGGTTGTAGCGGGTGGCGATGTGGCCCACTTCCGTAAAGCGATCAACCGGAACCCGCAAACTCAAGTCTTGGGTCTGGGCCTGCTCGTCCATCACCCTCAGCAGCTCGTAGGCGTCGGTTTTGGCATGGTGTTCGGCGTAGTTAAGCCCGATGTCTTCCGCTTCTACCGAGACCCGTAGCGGGAACCAGTGGTCAATGCCCCGCAGCAGCCCATAGGCCACCCCAAAAGCCCAGGCAAAGGCCACCCCAATGCCGAGCAATTGCACGAGGAGCTGATGGCTCGGGCTGAGGCCGGTGCCCAGCAGCTCCGATCGCCCAAATAGGGCAACGGCAAGGGTCCCCCAAGCCCCACTGCCGCCATGCACCGCGATCGCATCCACGGCATCATCAATGCGGTAGCGCTCTAGACAGCGAATGGTGGTGGTGGTGACAACGGCCCCGATCGCCCCAATTAACACTGCGGCGGGGGTGCTGACCACATTGCAGGCGGCGGTAATGGAAACTAAACCTGAGATCGAACCATTAATTAAACTTTCCGGCTGGGCAATGCCGGTGCGCCACCAGTTGATCGCCGTCATGGTGAGCATTCCGGCAATGCCCGCCATCACCGTATTCACCATGATGCTGGCAATTTGGTCATTAAAGGCAAGGGTGCTGCCCCCATTGACCCCCAGCCAGCCAAACCACAGCAGCATGGCCCCCAACACTGACATCGGTAGGTTCCAGCCATGAATTTTATGGGTTTTCCCATCGGGGCTAAAGCGTCCGGTGCGGGGACCAATAATCACCAGGGCCGCCAACGCCACCCAAGCGCCAATGCTATGGACCACCGTCGATCCGGCAAAATCCACGAATCCCATCTGCTGCAACCAGCCCAGCGCTTCTCGGGTGGCAACACCGTTCCAAGCCCAATGGCCAAAAATAGGATAAATAATCCCCGACACCAGAATGGCAATCACCCCATAGGCCGCAAATTGAAGGCGCTCGGCCACCGCCCCCGACACAATCGTGGTGGCCGTGCTGCAAAACATAGCTTGGAACAGAAAAAACGCCCCTAAGGCGGCGTCTTGATCTACAGACAACAGAAAGCCATCCAGCCCGATCCAGCCCCACCAGGAGGAGCCAAACATCAGGCCGAAGCCAAAGCTCCAAAATAGAAAACCGGAAATACCAAAGTCGGCAAGATTTTTGACCGCAACATTGATGCTGTTCTTCGTGCGGGTCATCCCTGACTCTAGGCACATAAAACCGGGCTGCATCAAAAAGACCAGCCCAGCACAGATCAAAATCCAGCCGACATCATTCATAACGCCAACTCTAATCCCAAGTCAGAAAAGAGATGCAAGGGGACTTGGTTTTCAAAACCACCCTGAGACTGCAGGTCAAATTTTGCCTGGCCGCTCCACGAAACCCTTGCCCTGAAGCGTGGCTTCGCCAAAGCAATGCCCGACTTCACCCCGACGCCCTGCCCCAAAACACAGTATAGAAAACACTGCCCGCTAGGTCTTTAATTGCAGTGACCTCAGTCTCTGCCCTTGATTCCCAAGGGATTCAAGCCTGTATCCTATTTGATGCCCCTAGACTGATTCAGCCCTTCTCAGTATTGCCTACTGCGGAGACTTCGTGGATATCAACCTGCATTCTGGTACAGGATCACTTTTCCAGGGGCTAGGCTGTGATTCTGGATCAATTTAAACTCGGTTGAGAACCATCAATCATGGGTCGACCTCTGGCCACACCAATCTTGATCGCCCTGCTGCTCGGCATTGGCCTACGCTGCTGGGGGCTAGACCATAAGCTGTTTTGGGTGGATGAGATCTTCACTACCCTGGATATTGCTGGGTATACCGATGGTGAGATGTTGGCCCTCTTTCATCCGCCGCGACTCACCACGGCCCAGGGGTTAATCGACACCGTTGCGCTCAATGACGATCGCCCTTTTGGGGCCATGCTCAACAGCCTGATCACCGAGAATACCAACCATGTGCCCCTCTACTACAGCCTGACCTATGGCTGGGTGAAATTGTTGGGCCAATCGGTGACTGCCCTACGGGCCTTAGCCATGGTGTGTAGCTTAGCGGCACTGCCCCTGTTCTACAGTTTGGGCCGCATGCTCTTCAACTCTCGCATCTGTGCGGGGTTGGCCGTGGCGCTGATGGCGGTTTCCCCCGTCCATGTGCTCTATAGCCAAGAAGCCCGTCCCTATAGTTTGTGGATGCTGATGACGGTGCTGTCGAGCTGGGCTTTGGTCCAAGCATTGACCGGGCACAGGCTAACCGGGCAGTTGGGTCATGCCCCATCGCGCCGATGGATGGCCTGGGCCTTGTATGGGGTGACCGTGAGCTTGGGGTTCTATACCCACCTCTATATGCCCCTGGTTTTTGTGACCCACGGTTTGTATGTGGGATTTTGCTACCGATGGCGATGGTGCCCACCCGTGCAACGTTATCTGATTGCCAGTGTTGCTGGGGTGGCATCTTTTGTGCCTTGGCTACTGGCGATCGCCCCCTACCGTCACGTCCTCAAGGAAAATGCTCACTGGCAATTACAAGCGGCTAGCAGTGACCCGTTGTTGCTGGTTTATCACCTCGGGTTGACCCTGGCGCGGGGCTTCATCGATTTCGATCTCAACTATGGGTTTAGCCCCGACCATTGGTGGCCCTATGGGGTGGTGATTATGGCTGTAGCGGGCTTAGTGGCCTATTGCTTGATCCTTTTCAGTCGCTACACACCTGGGTCAGCTTGGCTACTGCCCGTCTTGCTGCTACTGGTGCCCGCCCTTGGCATTGTGGCGATCGAGGTGGGTCTGGGCCAACAGCAGACGGGGATTCCCCGCTATTTCACCCCCTGTTATGTGGGGGCCGAGTTGGTGGTGGCGGGTGCCTTGGGGCAGCAAATTGAGGCGGGGGCCTCGCGGCTGTGGTCCTTGGTGGCGATCTCCCTCTTAGCCATTGGGGCGCTCTCCTGCGGTAACAGTGCCCTGGCCGAGACCTGGTGGACCAAGTCGGGTCACTACCTGCCCGTCGTTGCTGAGATCATTAACCAGAGCGATCGCCCCTTTGTGGTGGCCGATAGTGATGCCTGGACCTTTGCCCTGGCCTACCAACTGGCTCCCGACACCCCCATGGCCCTGTTTAACAGCGACCAGATCACGCCCTTGGTGCCACCGGGCTATAGCGATTATTTTTTGTACAACGCCCCCACGGACTGGGTGCCTGAATTCCAGGCCGCCAGCGGCTACACCGTTGTGCCCCTAGAGGGTCTAGAGAATGTGCCCCTCTGGCGGGTGATACCCTGACAGTGGTTTGGCGTGGCTTGAGCAAGCGGTTTGAGAGAACGGTTGGGAGCAGAATCATGGCGTTAAGGGATAGGGAACAACCATGGTGAAGGCATCGGGCGATCGCTGGCAGCCCCTAGGGCGGGCCGCTGTCCCCTATCTATTCCTAGCTCCGGCCTTGGTGGTGCTGGGGATGACGGTGTTTTGGCCTGCGCTGCGGGCGCTGTACCTGAGCTTCACCAGCTACGGTTTTGATGTCACCCAGCCCCCCCTCTGGATCGGCCTAGAGAATTTTCAAAACTTGCTGAAGGATCGCACCTTTTGGGTGACGGTCAAGAACACGGTGGTTTACCTGGTTGGGGTGGTGCCAATTTTGGCTATCGCCCCCCTCTTACTCGCCATCTTGGTGAACCGCAAGCTGCCGGGTATTCGCTGGTTTCGGGTGGCCTATTACACGCCGGTGGTGGTTTCGGTGGTGGTGGCGGGCATCGCCTGGCGCTGGCTCTATGCCGAGAATGGCCTCTTTAATCAATTTCTGCTCGGGTCGGGCCTTTTAGAAAAGGCGGTGCCCTGGTTGACCAGTCCGGCCCTATCGTTGCCCAGCGTGATGGTGGTGACGATCTGGAAGGGGCTGGGCTACTACATGGTGATTTATCTGGCGGGGCTGCAAACCATCCCCAAGGATCTCTATGAGGCGGCGGCCATTGATGGCTCCGATGGCTGGAAAAAGCATTGGGATATCACCCTACCGCTGATGCGACCCTATATCTTTTTGGTGACGGTGATTTCGGCGATCGCGGCCACCAAGGTGTTTGAGGAGGTCTATATCCTCACCCAGGGCGGCCCCCTCAACAGCTCGAAGACGATTGTCTATTACGTCTATGAGCAGGCGTTTCAAGAGTTGGAGATGAGCTATGCCTGTACGGTGGGGCTAGCGCTGTTTTTGGTGATCTTGACCCTCTCGATTCTGCGGCTCGTGCTCGATCGCAATTCGGACTCAACCCCATATTTGTAAATGGCGTCGCAGGCAGCAGAGCCTAGGGTGCCTTAATCAGATGACCTCATTTTCAGCCTTGCTATCTGAAGTCCGGGCCTGCACCCTCTGCCAGGATCATTTGCCCCTGGGGCCTCGCCCCGTTCTACAAGTGCATCCCCAGGCCAAGGTTTTGATTGCGGGCCAAGCACCGGGTCGCAAGGTTCACGACTCCGGCGTACCGTTTGATGATGCCAGTGGAAACCGGTTACGGACCTGGTTAGGAATCACCCGCGACGTTTTCTACGACCCAGAGCAAGTTGCGATTGTGCCCATGGGCTTCTGTTTTCCGGGCTCAGGCAAATCGGGGGATCTGCCCCCTCGGGCCGAATGTGCCCCCGCTTGGCGACAGCCGCTGCTCGACCCGCTTTGTCACCTAGAGGTCACATTGGTGATCGGGCAGTATGCGCAGCGGTATCACTTCGGTGATGCAAAGCTGACGCTCACGGAACGGGTGAAGGATTGGCGGACTCACTGGCCCCACATCGTCCCCTTGCCCCATCCCAGTCCGAGAAATAATCTGTGGCTGCGTCGGAATCCCTGGTTTGAGATCGAGCTGGTGCCCATGCTTCAACAACGGATGTCAGCGGTTTTGAAGTAACGAGGATTTAAAAGAACCCTATGGCCACGTATCTATTCACTACGAGATCGATCCAGTGAAAGATATGGTGCCGGTATGTCCAAACTGTCATGCCATGCTTCATCGTCGAGTACCGCCCCTGGACCCTGCAAAGCTTCGCGAGAGAATGCAAAATCACTACACAACCGAATAAAGCTGCTCATCCTTGGACGATACAGAATGATTGTGGACTCCAATGAAGGCACTGTAGTACCCAGGCCAATTATTCCTTTCGAGGAGTAGCCTCAAGGCTGTGTTTATGTCAGATTGACACCCCGATATAACGTCGAGATCGCCACCTCCAACCCAATACTCTGCAAAAGGACGCGATCGCCCACACCATAAACCGCCCCCTGCCAAGGGGCACCCGGTTCTGGCCGCCGCCAACATTCCACCCGCATTTCATCCTGGGCAATCAACACATATTCGGCCAACGTCCCTAGGGATTGATAGTCTTGAAACTTTTCCCCCCGATCAAATTGAGCCGTTGAGGGAGAAAGCACCTCAGCAATGAGCGTTGGATAGCGCTTTACATAGCGATCCGCGCGATCCCTCGAATCACAGGTCACAAAGGCATCGGGATAGTAAAAAAAGTCATCGGCATAATTGACCTTCACATCCCCAGAAAAAAACTGACAGTCGCCATCACCCAAATGGAGATTCAGGGCCGTCAAAAAATTAATGCTCAACCGGCTGTGATCATCGCTGCCCCCAGCCATGGCGTAGACCAAGCCCCGGCGATACTCGTGGCGAATCGTATTTTCCTGCTCTAAGACAAGATAATCTTGGGGGCTAAACCCAGTCGGGATGGCAACCATGGCAGCACTTTAATCAATGTCACAGCCGTTTCTCCTCCACCATAGCGAACGCTGGCATTCATTTGGAGCACCCTTCAGAGGAGACTGCTTTCTATCCCAAATCCTGGCAAAGAAGTTTGGTACATTAACACTACCGTAGCGAGTTGGGGCGATCGCCAGACCAAACGATTGCATTAGAAGTAGAGATTGCCGAGCCCGCACGATTGGACCGATGGTTGACAGCCCACCTCCAGGACCTATCCCGCAACCGCGTCCAAAAGCTGATCGATTGGGAATACGTCACCCTCAACGGCGAGCACTGCACCAACAAAAAGGCCACCGTGCAGGTCGGAGACGCCATCACCGTCACCATCCCCGAGACCAAGCCCCTGGAACTCACCGCCGAGGACATTCCCCTCGACATCCTCTACGAAGATGCCCACTTCGTGATTTTGAATAAACCGGCTGGGTTGGTGGTGCATCGCAATGGAAGATATTGCTGGCCACGCGGGTCGAAGACTGGTCCGGGCTGAGGATTTCGATTGTCCAATCGGGCTGGGCGCTAAGTGTGTTGGCCGATAGTGCCGTCCCCATTCACCGGCAGACGCTCCCAGCAGAACACCGCTACATCCGGAATAATTGAGCGGCCACCATAGACAGCCGCAGGATGGCTTGGTACGTGCAGCGTAGTTCAGGCAGAGCCAAGACGATGCCATCCGCTTCCACCACTGCCATTAATCCCATTGGTCAGCTTTTGTTGAATGTGGCTGTGTTGACCCTGGGGCATGGGGTTTTGAATAATCTGGCCATTGATGTATTCACTGGCGGACTTGGTTTCTGGTCGTCGCAGAAACTCAGCCAAAGGGATGGGTTTTGTCGGGGTTTGAACCACCAGTTGTTAACCCATGGATACGAAGCGCTGACTTAATGGGCCTATCCTATCAATCGACGTTATCCAGCCGTGCCCAAGGCCAAACCGTTCCCGATCGCCCTGTCAGGCCAACCCTGTCATGAACAAAGTTGGTGATGCCAAGACTGCCGCCCCCGCCCCCATCCACAAGAAAACTGCTGCCCCACCCAATCCAGCCGCCACTGCGGCCCCTCCGCCACAAACTCAAACCGATAGCGAATCGCACTCACCGAATCATCCTGGAGCCCCCGGTGGGTGAGCCCCACCACGATCCGGTCCTCAGTCTCGGTCAGCACCACCCAGTCCTGCTGAGGGATTTGCGTCTCTGCCCATCCGGCAAACAGCGCCTGGAGTGTCCCTAAGGGATCTGCCGTGGCCCTCACCGACTCCCAGCGATCGCGCGCTGAGACCCAATAGCGATCTCGCCCCTCCGGGAACGGCCCATCCAAACTAATCGGCTCCTGACTGACCTTCTCTAACCCATTGACAGTCCAGTCATAGGTCAGCACCTGCTCTTGATAGCCATCCTCCGGTCTGCCCTCCACATAGGCGATGATCTGATCATCACGCTCAGTCACCTCATAGAGAAACCCTGGCCACTCCGTCGAGACATGCACCGGGTGGCCCCCCTGGTTCAGCAATGTGGCCAGGGCCGTGTAGCCGTTAGTATCGTCGGCATTTTGCGGCATCACCCAAAGTGTCACCAACGCCTCCTCAAACTGGTCCCCATCCAGATCCCGATAAATGATGGGCAGATCCAGTTCAGCTTCCGAACCGTCGATGAGCACCACCTGGCCGTAAACCGTCTCCAAATTGGAGGTGTTGGCCGCAGCGATAAATTCTGCCCAACCGATCGGTGAGGCCACAATCTGTCCCCGACCCGGCACGTCTAGGGTGTATTCCGTCTGTTGCAGATCAGCAAGAGAGAGTTGCTGGGGGCTCAGGTCAGTGGCCACAGCCGTGGGCAGTATTGGGGAGAGCGGGTAGGCCATCAGACTGAGCCCCCCTAAGGTGCCGGTAATGCCTGCGAGGTAAGGATAAAAAGACGCCATAGAACAACGGTTCCTAAGTGACCTATCCCCAACTACCCGCCCAACGGGCCTCATTTCGGTAGGAGCAATCCCTTGGGGTTGCCCTAGCGGTGGGGTAGACCCAAGACGGTCCACGCTAGCAACTGACTACAACCCATTGCCAACACTTGCTATCGGAGTTTCTCATCCAAAAACTGCAACAGAGCCTGCCAAGATTTCACATCGGCTTGGGCATCGTAACGAGAGCCGTCGCGATCGGCCGACCACACCGTGAATGAGTGATGGGCACCGCCGTAAATTTCCATATCAAACTCCACCCCCGCCCCAGTGAGGGTATCCGCCAGCTCTGCCACCTGAGTCATGGGAGCCACCGGGTCATCCGCCCCATGGAGAATCAAGATTGGGCCAGTCGCTTCGCTATAGTCCTGCCCTTCAGGGGTACCTAAACCGCCATGGAAGCTCACAAAGCCATCCAGGTCAGCCCCAGCGCGGGCAAATTCCAGCACGGCGGCACCGCCAAAGCAGTAGCCCAAAATTGCCACCCGCTCGGGGTCAACCCCTGCCATGGTTTGGGCTTCAGCCAAGCTGGC